>NYZE01000148.1 GCA_002685965.1 Planctomycetota bacterium
GACGGGTGCATCCGGAACGCGCCCGGCGACCCACCCCGACGACATCTCGTGCAGGTCGCACCCCCAGATCTTGCGGTTGTACGGAAACATGAAGTGGTCGGCGAAACCACGCCCCATCTTCCAGACGATCCAGTCGTGGAAGTTCTCGGGACAGGGCTCGGCCTTGCGCTGCTCGACCGCTTCGAGGTATCCCTTGAGGCAGTCGAACTTCGCCTCGGGAGTCAGATGACCGACACCGTTCTCGAACGGATAGGGTACGTAGCGGTCGTGCCAGCGGATGCGCGTGTGCCGGTCCTTCTTGACGATGTTGTCGCGACCGACCTGGTCGAGCATCCAGTCGAGCGTCTTCTTGTCCTTCGAGAACAGAATGTGCCCGCCGGAGTGATCACACGTGAAGCCTTCGACTACCGACGAGCGGCACAGGCCGCCAGCGACGGACGACTTTTCAAGGACTTGGACGTCGTGGTGTTCCGGATCGAGCAAACGGGCGACTGTGAGCCCCGTGATGCCGGCACCGAGGATGCAGATCTTCAATGTTTAGGAGAGTGAGAGAAGAGTGAAGCGGACCGGGCAGTCTACTCCGGCAAGGCGGTGGCGATACACAGCGTTCTGCGCAGTCGTGCTGCTGGTGGCCGGTCGACTTGGGGCGATCCCACAGCGACCCGCCGAGGGGGCAGGGGAGATCGTCGTGCTGGCCCGATTGCCGCGGACCGGCGCCGCAGCCCTGCAGTCCATCCTCGACGAACTCCGCCACGATGCTCGCTTTGCCGCCACCAGGTTCGTGCTGCGACCGCGACCGAGAATCGGGATGGCGCGGCTGCTCAGGGCCAGCGAGTGGGATGTCGTTCTCCTGTGGCCCGAGTCGGACCTGGCGGCCGCGCCCGAGTTGCTGCTGCGCCTCGACGATTCGGTGCACTGGCGGACCCTTCGCATGGTCCCCTACGGACCTGTGGCGGGGCCGCGCGCGGCGCGGCTGGGCTGGGGCAAGATCCTGCGCGGCCAAGGCTACGTGCTCTTCGTCGCCGATCCACGGGCGGAGCCCGAAGCGCGTGCCGCGTTCGCCTCCCTGCTCACCGGCTGGCCTGAGGATTCGATTCAGTCTTTGATGGAACGTCGCATGCGTGGGCCCTCGGGATCTGACAGCGCGCGCGCCATGCTCGCCAACTACCCTGACGCCACCGCGATCGTGGCGCTGACGGCGGCGGAGGCCGCGGGCCGCCAGCGCCTGCCTGCGGCGCGGCTGGCTGCTTGTGGCTCCATTGCGACCAAGCACCCCGCTGAAGTGCGGGCGCTCGTCGACCTGTTGAGCGCACCGCGGCTACGCGACCGATGGCTCCAACTCTCGGTCGGTTTTCCGCCCGAGATGGACCGCGGGCCGCAGGCCTGGCCGCTGCCGAGTCAGGAGCAGTTCAGCACCCTGGACCGCTTGGTGGCGCGGACGGAACGGAACGGCGATCAAGGGATCCGGCTGCCTGAGTGGCTCGATGCGGTGCTGCTGATCGGCGCCGGCCTGCTGTTTCTCGTTGTCCTCTACCAGCTGTCGCGTGCGCGGTGATGCCGCGCTCAGCGGATACGCACCAAGAGCTCCATCGGTATCGCGCTACTGTCCTCGATCTCGCCGAGGAAACGCCTTCCGTCGGAATAGTAGCCGGCCGTCGGTTTGAGCCCGGGCTGGCGCTTGGTGAACCACGCGTTCAGTCGTTCGATGCAGAGCTCACGGACGTACTTGGCGAGGCAGGATGCGGCGGCGGTCGGGAAGGCGCGTGATTCGCCGTTCTCGGCGAACACGATCTCTGTATGCGAGCCGAGACCGTAGCGCGAGACCTTTGGTCCTTCGCTGAGCGTGCTCACGTCCGTTCCACGGAACGCGCGCCCCAGTAGGTCGGCATAGCGCTCGCGGCCGCCTTGTCGATCGACGACGAGCGTGCACATGACATCGGCCAGTTCGTCCTTGCGAGCGCCGTGCGCGGCGCGGCTGATCGCGGCAATGATCGACAGCGTCGCGTCGAAATGCGCGAGACTCTTGTTGTCGTGATGGCGGATCAGCGCATTGAACGTGCCTACGTCGACGACGCGGAACGGAAACGCGATGCAGTCGATGCCTACTCGGGTGAGCTCGCGCCTGGCAACGTGCGCGTCCAACTCGAGCGAGTCGCCATCGCACCAACGAGGCAGCGATGTGTGATGAGCGTCGGCATACCAGGGATAGCGCGTCGCTTCGAAAGGCGTGATCGACGCGGCGAGAACGTCGGCGACGGTGCGCGGCAGCTCGCCGTGAGTCGCGTACCACATCGTCAGCGCGCTGCGCTCGAGCTCTCCCATGCCGCGCCCGCCCTGCTTGACTCGCTTGCTGTCGTCGATGCGGATGCGACGGTCCTTGCGCGAGCGTGGCTTCTTGCAGAATGTCTTGCGCAAGCTCGGCCAGGGACTCTTGCCTTCGGGTCCCGTCAGCAGCAGGCCGCCGACTACAAGGGGACCCAGCAGTGGGCCGAGCCCCGCTTCGTCGACGCCGCCGAGCATGTGCATCGCGTCCGCCACCGTTGCCGCTCCCCGGATCTGTCTGCCCGATCGCAGCACCTGATCGGAGCGCCCGAACTTGCGAAAGCAAGGGCAAAGCACCGGCGGTGCTGAATCCCTGCCCCCCTCGCATCCGAAGAGTAAGGACAACTGGAGGCCGCCTTGGACGTACTGATTCTCGATGCTGACAAAGTCGTGCGTGACCACGTGCGGGTCGGGCTGCAGAACTTTCCCGAGTTCGCGGTCGACACCGGCCAGGGCTTCGCCGGGCTCAACCTGACCAAGCAGAAGGACTACGACTGCCTGTTCATTGCTTGCGATCCGCAAACGGACCAGGGACTCGAGCTGATCGAGAACTTCCGCAAGACCAATAACGACGTCGACGTCGTCATGGTGACTCCGGCCAGGAAGAGCAAGGCTCACCAGCACCTGCGCACGCGCTACGACCTCTTCTCGATCCTCTACGTACCGCTCGACCCGGGAGAGTTCTTCCGTCTGGTGGCGCGGCTGCGCCGCCGGGAAGCCGCCTATTAGGGCAAGGCACTAGCACGAGCACGTCCACCGCGTGGCAGGCCGTCGGCGGGGACGGCGCAACTCGCGCCTCTGAAGGGCACGAGAGTTGTTCTGCCTGGTCCGTTGCGTTACACCTCCAGCGTGTCTGCCTATGGCAAACCAAAGGTGCACGTCCTCCTCGAAGGGCGCTACCGCAAGCTCGTGCGGGATTTGCCGCAGACGATCTTCTACTGCCCGGTTTGCAAGGGGCGGGGGAAAGGCTGCCAGAGCTGTGAGGGCTTCGGCAAGCTGACCAAGGACTCCGTCCAGGAGTTGATCCAGCGCAAGGTGCTGCCCCGGTATCGGTCGCGGCGCGGCAAGTTCCATGGAGCAGGTCGCGAAGACCTCGACGTGCGCATGCTCGGCGGCGGGCGTCCCTTCGTCTTCGAAGTCGTCAACCCGAAGAACTTGATCGTCGATCTGGACGAGATCCGGGATGCCATCAACGACTACGGTCGCGCTCGTATCGAAGTGACCGACTTCGTCACTGTACCGCGCAAGCGCGTCGCGCAGATCAAGGAGACGCACTCGCCGAAGGTCTACCGCTCGCTCGTCGTCGTCGATAAAGAACCGACCGACGAGGCGCTTGAGCAGGTTATTGGGCGGTCGGTCGAAGTGATGCAGCGCACTCCGCAGCGCGTCGCGCATCGTCGCGCCGATAAGGACCGCCTGCGCGAGGTCACGGTGCGATCGATCGAGCGTGCCGATGGACCGGCCGGGGAGACGTGCCTCTTGATCGAGGTCGTCTGCCAGCACGGCACCTACGTGAAGGAGTGGATCTCCGGCGAGGAGGGGCGGAGCCGACCGAGCTTGGCCAGTCTCCTCGAGGTGGACACGAGGTGCTTGGCGCTGGATGTGCTCGACGTGCCGGGGCCCTTCCCGGAACTCGAGGGAGTCTCGGCGCCGAGCTTCAATGACGCGCTGTCGTGGCCGCCCGCGAACGGCGACGAGGACCGGTGGGATTTGCCCACCCCGAATTCAGTGAGTGTCCGCGCCGCCGACGGAGATGCCGTGGCCGCGCCGATGGCCACCGAAGCTGGCGATCCAGCTGAAGAACAGGAGTAGCGGCAGTAGCCAGGCACGCGGCTCCTTCGCACGCAGACCGAGGCCCAGGTCGCGCGTCAGCGGCAACGCCACCGGGGCCCTCGCCCCGTCGACGAACACCCACGGCTGTGGGTTTGCAGACACTTCGAGCGACGGCCACAGATTGAGCATCAGGTTCTCCGGGACTCCTGCTTCCGTTCTGAGCAGCAGGTCGGCGAGGGGCAGTTCATTGCCTTCGACCGGCACAGTGACGCGCTGCCAGCCCAGCGACGTGGCGACGAGTATGCGCCAGGTCGTGACCGGTGGACCTTCCAGGCGCAACACCGCGGACTCTCCCTTGCTGATGCGGTCGAAGGCAGCTCCATCGAGTGGTGCGGGGCCGATGTAGGTCAACGTATGGGGTCCGATTCGTGGTGGGGCGGTCTGGCTCTCCACTGATGGGAAGATTGGTCGTTTCGGTAGCACTGTGCGGTTTGCGGCCGAGAACGGCGGGCGACCGAGTCGATCCGTGCCGACGTGGAACAGCACGAGGCTGTTCTCGGCTGACGGCGCCTCGACGAGCAGCGGGTCAGCGCTCCGGTCTACCTGTCCCAGTCGTTGCTCGACGTCGAGGCGAACCGCGCTGACCAGCGACGAGAGTGCGCGCAACTCGGCTCGCCTGGTAAGGGCCTGGGGTACGAACAGAAGCAGCAGCGCTGCTGGCAACGCCGGGCCGCCCAGGGCGAGCGCGCCGGCGAGGGCCGCTGAGGGCAAGTAGTAGTAGCGAGCCGTGCCTTCCGCGCCGTGTGCCCCGGCGGCGGGTAGCGCAGTGACCACAAACAGCACCAACAAGGCTGGCAGGAGGCGCCGCTTCCGCGTGGCCAGGACGACCAGCAGCAGCAACGGGCCGAGCAGTGCGGGTAGGCCTGACAAAGGGGCCGCGGGCATCAGTGGTTGCCAGGCACACAACGCAGCCAGCGGCGCGATCTGGTGCGCGGCGTAGCCACCGATGACTTCGCCGAGACAGAGCCAGCGCACCGCGAGCACCGCGGTGAGCGCCCAAAGAAAGGGGGCGGTAGCCCGCGTTGCGGACCTCGTGCGTTGGCCGCTGGGGGCGCGAGCAGCGGTGATGAGCCAGACCGCGGCGGGCGCGGTCAAACAGACTTCCTTGGTCATGCCGCCGAGGACGAAGGTGACCACGGCAGGCCAGATGCAGCACGTGCGACCTTCTTGCCACCGCAGCAAGAGCACGATGGTCGCCAGATAGAACAGCGTCGCGTGTGTGTCGACCCGGCCGATCATCCACGACACCGCCTCGGCATGGCCGGGGTGCAGCGCCCAGAAGAGCGTCGCAGCGAACGCGGCCCACATGCCCGAGAAACGACGCAACAAGCCGAGCAGCAACATCGCGTTGGCGACGTGCACGACAACGTTCATGAGCAGCGGGATGAATGGACCGCCACCGCCGAGCGCAGTGTCGATCGCGACAGACAGCGTGATCAGTGGCCGGTAGAACAACGCCAACCGAACTGCGCCCTGATACGGGCCGACGAAGTCGTGCAGGACGTTGTCCCAGTCAGACGCCCAGGCGATCGCAAGGTAGTCGTCGCTGCGCAACTCAAGTCCGCCCGGCCACCACCAAGCAACGATCACCGCGAGTAGGAGCGCGTAGGCGAGGCGGCCGGTGCCCGAGAGGGCGCCTCGATCCGTGCCGGGGCCGCTGGTCAGATCGCCACCCCGATGATCGTCCCTTCGAACACGAGCTTGCCTTCGACGTAGGCCTGCGTCGGGAACTGCGCCATGCGCGAGCCGAGGCGCGAGGCGGTCGCCACGAAGTACATCCGTGAAGGCGGTGTGACCAGACCGCGGAAGCGGATCTTGTTCATGCCACCGAACCCGACCGTCACGTCGGGGAGGTCGAGCACCTCCTTCCACAAGATGGTGGCGGTTTGCGCAGCACCCTCACACATCAGGATTCCGGGAGCAATCGGCCGCCCCGGGAAGTGCCCGCGTGTCCACCAGTCGTCAACCTTGAGGTCCTTGTAGGCGACGATGATCTTCGCGTCGTGGTCGAGGTAGCAAACCGAGTCGACCATCTGGAGTTCATAGCGTTGCGGCAGGATGGTCCGCAGCCGTTCCTCTGGAACTGCGCAGACCTCCGGGTCGACGAGTTCCATGTCCAGGATCGGGGGCATCAGCGGGGATTAGAAACCACACCGCAGTCGAGGTCCACACCAGCCGTTCTCGGACTTTCCTTGCCGGTTGCCATGGCATGCCTGGCGCGGCCGCCGACACGGCGGTCTGGACAGTGTAGGTGGGGGGGGTTGCTCGAGCGGGCCTCGGGGCCCGCGGTTTCATCGTGCGCGAGAGCAGTGGAGTTCCAGGGTGATCTCCAGGAGATCTGTCTCTTCGAGCTTGCCTCGACCCGGCTTGCTGGAGCGCTAGAGTCCGCTGCGCGACAGCACGCCCTTCAGCGCCAGCCCGGCGTCATGCGCGACGCCTTCCGCGTCGAGGCCGCGGTCGAGGAAGCGACCCGCGACCATGACGTCGCGGATGTGTGACCGGTCTGCCGCGTAGACGATCTTCGTGTACGGGTCACCGCCAGGACCCAGCCGCGGGTCGTTGAGGTCCATCAGCACGAGGTCGGCGGCCTTGCCCGGCTCGAGTGTGCCGCAGACCTCACCGAAGCCGAGCGCGCGGGCGCCTTCCCGCGTTGCCAGGGAAAGTGCGTCGAATGCGGACAGCGTGCCGGGTCCGCTGTGCCACTGTTGCAGGAGCGCGGCCTGGCGCAGCTCGGTAAGGACATCGAGGCGGTTGTTGGCCGGTGCGCC
>NYZE01000149.1 GCA_002685965.1 Planctomycetota bacterium
CCGGTACAGGTAGAACCGGTGTGGCCTGGTCGCGAGTCGCTCGAGGGTGAGGCGTCTGGCCCAACGCACGAGCTTCGTTGGCACAAGGGTTCGGCGTGCCGCGCGCAGGTTGAGAATGCCGTCGATCGCGATCGTGAACAGGTCGTCACGGACGGCGGTCTGCGCGAGGTACTGAAACATGCGCGCTGCTTGCATCTCGCGACCCGTTTCGCGCATCAGGTTTGAGATCAGCAGATACGTATCGATGCGGTTCGGGTGGCGCGCGATGCCCTTGACGTAGGCTTCGAGCGACTTGTCCTTCATGCCGCACAGGCCGTAGATGCCCGCCTCGAACTCGTCGGCCATCTGGATGTTGTCACCGCTCTCAGCGCGGATCTTCGGCAGCAACGCCACCGTCAAGTCGCGCCGCCCGCGTTCGAGTTGGCTCATGGCCAGTTCGCGCAAGTGGTCGAGGCGGTTCTCGGGGTCCTTGGCGACCAGCTCGTGAATGACCTTCTCGTAGTGGTGGTAGTCCTGACAGGAGAGGTAGATCTTCGCCTTGCGCCGCAACACTTCGGCGCTGTCGGCGCCCGTCTGCTTGAGGAAGAGCTCGATGATCTCGGTCGCGGACGCTGGGTCGCCGACCTTGATGTAGAGCCGCACGAGCATCTCGACGTCCTCGGTGCCCGCCTTGCCGGCCTTGAGCCGATCCTCGAGCTGGATCGCGATCTTGGCGAGCGCGCCGAGGCGGGAGGCGACCGTCATCATGCGGTCCTCGACGAAGCGCCCGCGCGGCGTCGCGCGCATGCGACTCCACAGCGAGCGCCAGACCGCGAGCGCTTCCTCTTCGCGTTCGACGCGCGACAGCAGGATGGCGAGCTTCATCTCGAGGTCGCTGCCCAGGAAGCCGCCGAGTTCCTTGCGCAGCCCCTCGAGGGTCGCGAGCGCGAGGTCGGGGCGGCCGAGACGCTCGTAGCCGCCGGCGATGTTGGCGCGGATGTTACGCGACGGGTTCGCGGACGCCAGCTCGCCGAGAGCCTTCAGGGCCGCGTCCTGATTGCCCTCGTCGAGGTGCATTTGGAAGACGAACAGCAATGCCATCGACCGGACCGTGGGGTCGGTACCGGCCTTGCGCGCGAGCTTCTCCGCGACGCGGTCGAGTCCGATCGCTTGCAGCGAATAGGCCGCGGCCATGAGTGCCTTGGAAGGCTGGCGCGTGTCGTCGAAGTCGTTCCACACCGCGGTCGCGCGCGCGCGCTCGCCCTTCTCCAGGTAGTGACGGCTCAGCCCGCTGCGCCACTCGAGGTTCTGCGGCTCCTCGCGAACGAGTTTCTGGAATGTCTGGACCAGAACGTCGTCGCGCCCGGTCTCACGGCAGATCTCGAGCAGCTGTCGGCGTGCTTTGGAATCGAAGGTGCCGGCGGCTGCCTCGTGAAACAGTCGCAACGCGTCGTTCGTTCGCCCCTCTTCGCGCAGCAGGCGAACCCAGAGCTGGCGCCGCTCGGCGTCGATGTTCTTGTCCTTCTCGAGGTGGGCGAGGAGTTCGCCCACGGCGCCGTCGCGCCGGTAGGCGGAAGCGAGCACCGACAGCGCGTAGCGCCGGTCGCGCGATAGCTTGCCGTGCTTGACGGCATCCCATGCTGCGACCTGCGCAGCGTCGAAGTCCTTGGCCTCGATCGCCCACTCGGCGCGACGGATCTGTTGGCGGAAGCGGGCGGTGCCTTCTCCGGATACGCCGAAGGTGCTGATCGCGGTCTTCTGATCGCCCATGATCGCGAGCACGATCGCGGCCTCGTTGCGCTGCGCTCGCGTCTTCGTCTTGTCCTTGGCGAAGGCGGCCAGTGCTGTGAGCCGTTTGCCCATCAGGGCGCGGCGCAGCAGGATCTTCTTCTCAAGCGCAGGCTCGAGGTCGCGTTTGGTGAGCGCGGTGTAGACGGCGAGGGCATCAGTATCGCGGCCGAGGGCGTCGAGCACTTCGGCGCGTGCGATCTCGTCTGCGTTGGTGCGCGCCTTCGCTGGAATGGCTTCGAGAGTGTGTAGTGCTGGCTCGAGGTGTCCGGCGCGACGCTGGATGCGTGCGAGCAGTCGTCGTGTGGTGTTCGAGTCGGGGCCGTCGAGTTTGGTGTCCAACCAATCGAGGAGCGGTTGGATCGTGCCGTGCGTCTCGCAACACGAACGCCAGATCTCGTCGTGTGAGGTACGGGGATCGCCCGCGGAGCGGAGCAGGGCCTCGGCCCTCTGGCGCACTTCGGGTGCCAGAGCGTTGTTCTTGCGCGGGTGCTGACCTGCGCACAGGCCCGCGAGCAACGTGGGCACCAAGAGCACACGGAACAACATCACGCTACCTCCAGCTGGGGGCGTGCACGACGTCGGTGGAAGACATCGAGGCAGAAGAAGAGGAGCGCCAAGAGCACGAACAGGGGCCAGAGCAGAGTCAGGCTGAGCGGCCGTGTGCCCGTCGTCGCGCGTATGTCGAAGTTCGTCGTGCCGGCCGGGAAGTGGCGTCCGGCCGTGTCACCGGACGCGACCACGAACGGGAAGCGATGGGCCGGGTCGACCTGAGTCTCGGGAGCGGTGTCAGCGTAGGCTGCCACCACCAACAGTGTCTCGGCGAAGAGATTCGGTTTCGTCGTCGCGCGCACGTGAAACGCCGACGCGCGCGGCCAGCGAGCTCTGTAGCGGTGCAGGCCGGGTGCGACCTCACGCATGAGCAGCACGGCCATGTCCTTGCCGCGCGCATCCACCGTGTGACAGACGGGCTCGATGTCAGCGCGTACGAGCTTCCTCGCTTCGAGGAAGACCTCGTCGCCACGCCGCTCGAGCGTGTAGTCGAAGGGCTGTTGGTGTCCGCGCCCGGTGCGAGCGAGCACACGACCGAGGAAGGCGCCGTAGCCCTTCCACTGGTTCCACGAGCGCGTGCCGGCGCCGAGCGGCTCGGTCATGAAGGCCGTGGCCCGGCCGAGGCCGTGCAGTTTGGTTGCGAGCAGCGGCGCACCGGTCTTGGCGGTCGAGATCAGCGCTTCGGCGCCCGGCCGAAGCTCCGACTCGACGTAGCCGTCGAGTGGCGGCAGGAGGCTCGGATCCACGTCGCCCCACCAACCGGGACCGCCCGCGGTCTCGATCTCGACGCGCTCCGGCCGGTACGACGGCAGCACCGAGGTGCTCGGCTTCTTGAGCAGTAACTCGGGCAGGTTGAAACGGTCGGTTGCGTTGTAGTAGCGCCCGCCGCCCCAGTCGGCGAGGTCGACGAGGAAGTCCGAGTGCCGCCCGGGGCCGACGAGCACCGTCGACACGGTCATGCCCTCGTCCGACATGCGTCGGCACAACGCCTCGTACGGACCGGTCTCCACGCCGGCGTCGGTCAGGACGAGGACGTGCTTGTAGCGCGTCTGCACGTTCTTCAAGGCGTAATAGGCCTCTTCGACCGCTGGCATCAGCACCGTGCCGCCCTGCGCCGCCAAGCGGTTGAGCGCGCGCTGCAGATCGATCTGGTTGGCTGCGGACTGGATCGGCGCGGCCCAGGTCTTGGTGCCATAGAACTCGACGATGCCGATCTTGTCGTGCGGCTGCAGGCGACGCATTGCCAGTCGTGCGACTTGCTTGGCCAGGGTCATCCGGTTGCCGACCATCGACCCCGACGTGTCGATGATGATCGTGAGCGTCGTGCTCGGGTCCTTCTTCTCTTCCTTCTGTACGAACTCGATCGGCAGCAGGTCTTCGATCTCGGTCTTGTGGTAGCCGCCAGCGCCGAAGGCAGCCCGGCCGCCGCTCGCGAACAGGCCGACGCCGCGGCGTTCGACCGCGTCGGCGATGGCCTGGCGCCAGTTCGGCGTGAGCTCCCGCGCCGGTCGGTCGTCGAGCACGACGACGTCGATCGTCTCGAGGACTTGGGTGTCGTCGGCGTTGGCCGGTTTGACCAGGTCGTAGCCCGAACCGAGCAGGTCGGCGAGCTTGGCGCCACCGCCCTGCATGCGGTGGCCGAGGTAGAGCAGGCGCAGCGGCCGCTGCACCGCGATCCGACGTGTGAGCGTGTTGTTGTCCGGGCGCACGTCGTTGCCACGGACCACGTCGAGCCGCAGACGAATGTCGTGGAAACCCGCCGCCGGTGGTTCGAAGGCGAGGGAGAGGTCGAGGCGGCCATCGAGGACGAGGCGGTCACGCGACGCGAGGGTCTCGCCGCCACTCTCGAGGACCACCCGCACTTCGGCGGCCATGCCGATCAGGCGCGCGCGCGCCTGTGCCGTGTGACCGGCCCGGATGGGCTCGGAGAAGTTCAGCGCGACCGGGCGCGGTTCGACGAGGTTCGGTGCAAGCTCGACAGTATGGAGCGGCACCCCCCGCGCTATCAGGGCCGCGTGCGCCCGTCCCCACGCGAGCTGTGTGCTCAGCCCATCGCTGACCAGGGAGATCGCGCCCGGTGAGCCATCGGGGATCGCGGCTGCGGCCAGCGTCAGCGCGCCAGCGAGGTTCGATGCCTTCGTGCCGTCGATGTGGAGCAGCTCATCGACGAGCTGTGGCTTGTCGGTGAAGCGCCGAGATGGGGGAGAGAGGTCGACGACGATGCGAGTGCTGTCAGGCGGCAGGCTGGACAGGACGCGCTGCAGGGTCGTCACCGCGGTCGCGTCACTGGCTTGCGACAGGCTGGCACTGCGATCGACAATCACGACATGGCGAGGCGCCTCGTCGGTACCGAGTGTGACGGGCCGCGCGAGACCGAGGATCAGCATCGCGAGGACCGCGCTGCGTAGGAGGCCGTGCCGCACATCGCGGACCCGACGCGGCAGGAACCACACCGCTGGCACGACCAAGAGCGCCCACAACCAAGCCGGGGTCAGAAAGGCGAAGGTCATGGCAAGCGACCTCGCTGGTAGAGCGCCCACTCGACGAGCAGCAGTACGAGGGCCGAGAGCAGGAGAGCGGTGGTGAGGTCGAAGGCACTGCCTGGCGCATCGGCATTCGGCAGCGCGGCGGCGCCTTGCGGTGGTGCCGTAGATGCGGGATCGAGCAAGGCGGCGGCGATGCGCCGGCCGTTGCCGACCTGGTAGATGCCAGCCATGGTCGGCGTGAAGGCATCGCCGAGGCTCGTCAGAGCGTGACCGTCGGGGCTGGTCAGGCGTGCGCCGCTAAGGTCGGTGTGTCTGCCGACGGGCAGCGTGGCCGGCGCCGTCCAGGCGCCGCCGATCCAACGCAAGCTCGCGGCAACGAACAGCGGAAACGATCTCGAGGCGACGAAGTTCCACTCGTTCGAGAATAGGCTCTGCCAGACACGCAAGCCGCGGACAGGACCGGGCGAGGCGCCCATCGAGATGACGCGGCCGCTGCGTCGCGCGACTTCGGTCGCATCGATCTCGGCCAGGCCGAGCCGATCGTGCAGGCGGGTGAGGACCGCGTACGGATCCTGGTCCGCCTCGTGCTGGATCAAGAATGCGTTGGCCTGGCTTTCCTCGGCGACGAGTTCGAGGGCGGGCGCGCTGGCGCCGAAGGCGCTGCCGAAGCGGCGGATCACGACGTCCGGCGATGTGGTAACGAGCGACAGCGCTGGGTCGGCACGGACGACATCCGTGAGCAGGTCGGGCACGCCGTTCTCGATCGCGATGCGTAGCTGGCGATGTTCGGGCAGTAGAAAGCGCGCGGTGTCGTCGATGCCGAGCGCGTCGCCGGACGGCAGGCTCACGTCGAGCTGTTGTCCCTTGGTGGCAACGTCACGGTAGACGAAGCGGATCGCGTTGCCGGAACCCTGGCGCTCAGGGGTGATCGCCAGGGCATCGCTGTCGATGGCGACGGCCGGTGTCGTCAAGGAGCTTGCACCGGTCGCAGACACCTCGACGAGCAGGTCGATCTTGTCCCAGGCGCCCGACTGTGCCGGCGCGACGCCGAGCGATGTGATGCCACGGTTTGCCGTGCTCGCCTCCGCTGGCGGCGTGAGTCGGACGACTTCGACGTCATCGGGCAATGACGACACCCACTGTGTGTCCAATGTCGCGTCGCCTGCGACGAAGACGCGCAGCTTGCCACGGCGTTTCCGGGCGAGTTGTCCGCGAAGCGCGACTTCGACACTCGACGGGCTGGCCTCGGGCAACGCGCCAGCCAGGCGTTCGCGCAGCAGTCGCGCGTGCTCGTGCGGACGCAGCACGGTGCGGACGCGACCGCCGCACAGCATGACTGTGCGCGACGCTCGAGGCAGGGCTTCGACGAGGTCCTCGGTCAACGCGAGCGTTGCGGCGAATCGGTCACCGCGCGCCATCGTTGCCGAGGCATCGATCAGCACGAGGGACTCACGCGCCGCGGACGGCGTGCGTTCGAGCCCGGCAAAGCCGAGCCAGAGCAACGTTGAGATCAGCACCAGGAAGAGGTACGTCCACGGATGGCGGAACCGTTGCACGAAGACGCGCGCGCGGGTCTCTTCGATGGCTTGGCGCCAGAACAACGTTGTCTCGACGACGAGCGAGCGTTGTTGCACGCGCAGGCGGTGCAGCAGGAAGAACACGCCCGCGATGACCGCGATGCCGGCGAGGGTCCAGAGCACGGGCAACCGTGTCGTCATACGACGTAGGCTCCCGTCGCGAAGATCTCGGCGATCTGGTCGACGATGTCTTCATCGACGTCGACGTGGACCAACCCTGCGTGCCGGCTCATGGCCAACGCCACGAGCTGGTCCTGGAAGTTCTTGTAGGCCTTTCGATAGGCGTCGATCACGGCCGGCGTTGCCGAGACGTTCTGCTCTTCGCCGGTCTCACAGTCCTGCAGCAGCAGGTCGCCCTCGAGCCTCGGATCAGCGTCCGACTTGCGCACGAGTTGCACGAGTAGGAGCCGGTGGTGCACTTGCTGCAGCGCTCGCACGACGGCCTCTATCCCGTTCGGGTCGAAGAAGTCCGAGATGACGATCAGGAGCCCTTCACGCATCTTGATTGCTTGCAGCTTGCGCATCGACTTGACGAAGTCGGTGTCACCGCCAGGCGAGAGCGCCGTCAACGTCTGTGCGACGCGCATCAAGCGCCCGAAACCGCTCGACGGCCGCAGCGCCATGTCCGCGCTATTCGAGAACGGGAACACCCCGACGCTGTCGCGTTCGCGCAGGGCGATGGCCGAGAAAGCGAACGCGACCTTGAGCGCTGCGTGACCGCGTGGGTTGTCGCCGAAGAACATGCTGCGCGACGTGTCCGGTGCGATGTAGACCGGTAGGTTGCGCTCCTCTTCGAAGCGGCGCAGGAAGACCTTGCCGAGGCGCTGGTAGACGTTCCAGTCGATCGCCTTGAAGTCATCCCCGGGGGTGTAGGCGTGGAAGTCGCGGAACTCCATGCCGACGCCGGGTCGCTTCGACTTCTTTTCGCTCGGCGAGCCCGCCGGCGCGACGCGGCGCGCCAGCATGACGAGACGGTCGATGGAAGCGAGGAACTCCGGATCGAAGAGCTCGCGGATCGTGGGCGCCGCCATCGATCAATCGGTGGGAGGCTTGATGTGTTGCAGCACGGCCTCGACGACGTTGTCCGGCGTGACGCCCTCGGCTTGACCGTGGAAGCTGATGAGCACGCGGTGCCGCAGCACGTCGAGCGCCGACTTGCTTACGTCGTCGACGCTGACCGAGAAGCGGCCATCGAGGAGGGCGCGCACCTTGCCTGCCAGCATGAGCCCTTGCGCGCCGCGCGGGCTGGCGCCGAGGGCGACCGCGTTGTTGACGAGGCCGCAGGCGAAGTCGCTGCCCGGCTGCGTGCCCATGACCAGGTGGATTGCGTACTGCTTGACGCGCTGCGGGATCGGCACTGAGCGGATGGTCCTGCGATAGCGCCGGATCTCTTCGCCGCTCGACACCTTGTTGATCTCGGGGTCTTCTCCACCGGTCGTGCGATCGATGATCGCCTCGTAGTCCTGCTCGTCTGGATAGCCGACGACGATCTTCATCAGGAAGCGGTCGAGCTGGGCTTCGGGCAGCGGATAGGTGCCTTCCTGCTCGATCGGGTTCTGCGTCGCCATGACGCAGTACGGTTCCTCGAGCTTGATAACGCGTCCGGCGACGGAGATCTGGTTTTCTTGCATGGCCTCGAGCAACGCTGACTGAGTGCGTGGCGTGGCGCGGTTGATCTCGTCGGCCAGGATCAGGTTCGAGACCAGTGGACCCTGCTGGAACGTGACCTCGTGACCGCCGCCCTCGTGCTCGACGAGCACGTTGGTGCCCTGGATATCCGCCGGCATCAGGTCCGGCGTGAACTGGATGCGTGAGAAGCCGATGTCGACGGCCTCGCCGATCGCACGCACGAGCATCGTCTTGCCGAGGCCCGGCACGCCTTCGAGCATGACGTGGCCGCCGGCGAGCAACCCGGTCAACGCGGCGTCGATGACGGGTTCCTGGCCGACGATGAAGCGTTGCACCTCGGTCTTGATCTTGGCGTGCGCGGCGCGGAAGTCCTCGGCGTCCTGCTTGGCGGCCTTGTTATCAGTCATGCTTACTTCTGGCATTCGTCTTCTGCGTCTTGTTCAGAGTTTCGGACAGGGTTGCTTGGGCTGTCTTCTGGAAGGCGCGTACGAGGTCCTGCATCCATGGTGTAAGGACCGGGCGCGACAGGTGTCCCAATGGCGATGAGCGTTCGAGTCGTGCCTCGGCCGGAACGACGTTCGTTTCCTGCGCCTGTGGCTCGATGCGTTCTTGGGTGACCTTGGTGCGCCCCGCGTTCGGCTTGCCAGTGATCTGATCCGGGTAGGGGATCCCGAGCACGAGCTGTGCGACGCCGCGCTGCTTCTTGGGCAGACCCGGACCACCGCGTCCGTTCGCATGTGGTGGCGGCGGTCCGCCGCCGAAGCCGAGCGTGAGATCGCGGTTGACGGGTGGCTTGCGCTGACGCAGGCTCGGCTGGAGGCCGCCGCGTGCGTCGGACTCCTCATCTTCGTCGTCGACGTCGTCCTCGTCCTCGAGTTCATCTTCGTCGTCGGCGATCGACTGATCCTTGCTCGTCCAATCGCTCGCGGTTGGACTCTTGCTCGAACCCTGACCGCGGCCTTGGCCCGAGCTCGCGACCGAGTTCTTGTCGGTCTTTGGCGTCTTGTTCGCCTTCTTGGCCGTGCGCTTCTTGGCCGGTTTCTGCTTCTTGGGCTTCTTGGGCTTCTCGGCCCCGCCTTTGGTCGGTTGTGCTTGGTCGGTCGCTTCGCCGTCGCCACTGCTGCGACCGCTCGTGCTCTGCGCGGTGGAGCTCTTGCCACGGCCGATCTGGCCGCGCGACTTCTTGGTTCGGTCCGAGTCGACGCCCGCGTCGCCGCGCTTGGCCTCTTCGCTGCTCGGGTCGCGTTGCGACTCGGGCTTTTTTTGCACCTTGGGTTCGGTGCGACCGGTGATGTCGGCATCCGGCGTCGATAGTCGTTCTGCGGCGGCGATCGGACCGTCGCCAGCAGGTACGCCGAGTTTTGGTCCCGCGTGGGTGGGCGCCGGTGAGTCGATCAAGGTCGCCAGGAAGAACGCGAGCGCGCCGGCCGCGGGCCATGCCAAGTCGCGCCAGCTGAGCTGAGCGCGAGAGGACTCGGGCGCCAGCTCGAAACCCTGGGCCTGTTGGGTGTGGTTGTGTGCGTCCTCGATGGCCGCCTGCATGAACGGCGTCGGTGCTTCGGCGTCGAGATACTCGCGTGCTGACGACAGTCGGTCCTGCAGGCCGAGACCGTCGTCGATGAGGGTGAGCGCTGCGACGTCGCTGATCGGCGCTTTGCCCGCGCGTTCCCCTGCAATGCCGAGATAGACGACCGGAACGGGGATGCTCAGAGCGGCGACGATCCACCACGCCATACCGAAGTCGACGCCGAGGCCACGCAGCAGCAGACACAGGACGAGGTAGAGCAGCGGCGCGACCACGAGCAACTGCACGGCCCGCGGCACGGCCGCGGTGCGCGACCGCTGGACCCGGTGTGCGCGCAACGCGTCGCCGGCTGGCGTCGCTAGCGCGTGCAGTTCGTCGCGCAGCGTGGTGTCGTCGCTTGGGTCCATCTAGTTGCCTGTGGTTGAAACGTCAGCTTGTGCCGCCTGCAGCACGTCTCCCGTCCCTTGATCCCGCAAGCACACGATCACGACGAGCTGGTCACGCGCCATGCCAACGGACAGCCGCGTCGCGATGCTACGTGCCTTCTCTTCGTACTCATCAAGGAACTTGCGGTTGGCCTTCTCGATGGCCGCGAGCGAACGGCCGAAGGCGACCTTCGTCATCTCCTTGGCCGGGTCGAGGGCGACGCCGTCGAGGGAGTCGGTCAGCGGCGCGCGTGCCACCATGCGATGCACGACGGTGGCGCCGAGGCCGGGATAGAGCACGCCCTTCTCGGCGAGGATGACCTCGACGTGCACGTCATCAGTGTGCGGGCCGTGCACGCTGGTGGATCCCACGACGCGATCTCCACTGAGCTGCGCTTCGACCTGGATCTTGTAGTCCGAAGGCGCACCGAGCGTGCGGGTAACGAACTTCTTGAGGATGTCGTAGCCCTGGTCGGCCTGGTGGTACTCCATGGCGCCGTTGACGATGCGATGCCCGTCGACGCAGAAGGCCCAACGACCGCGCGCGAGGCGGTTCGCCGCGCGGACCGACAGCGCGTTCGAGATGCCGACCGGCCGCGGCGCCACGCCGTGGTAGCCGAGCATGACGACGCGTTCGCGTGGGAAGTGGGTCTGCAGCCCCTGGAATACCATGGATCCACCTTCGGTCCACGCGCGCCACGTCTCGCCGCGTTTGCGCCCGATGTGTGGGTTGGTTACGTGCTCGATGAGGACGGTGCGGCTGGTGTCCGCGTTTGGATCCGCTACGAACTTGGTGGGCGCTGTCATGCTCCGCACCTTGCCCGAGATCAGTCGGTCGACGAGCTGCCACGAAAAGACCTCGCCACCCATGGTGTGCTGTAACCGAGTCAGCGCTGCGATCGCGCGTTCGCCTGCCTCGGGAGTGACGACCGCTTGCACGTAGCGGGACATGGCGCGCTTGTAGCGCTTGTCGCGCTCGTAGTACTCGCCGAGCAGTAGGTTGACCTTCGCCTGGTCGGCTGCACCGATTGCCTCGTGTAGACCGAAGGCCGCAGCCATCAGGTGTTCCCACGCTTCGCGATTGCGGTTCGCGGCCAGAAGGATCTCACCGAGGCGAACATGGAGCCGGTGTACAGACCCGGGGTATCGATCGGCACGCCCACCCTTGATGCCGTGCCGTCCGGCGACGACCGCGGCATCCCCGAGGCGTGCCTGCATCAGTATGCGCATCGTGTCGATGGCCTTGGTCGCCCGCAGATTCGGGTGCTGCGTCTGGTCGACCCACCCGATCGCATCCGTCAGCTGCGCGAGTGGCGAGCCGTGGTCCATGTGCAGTACGAGGAGCGACGACGCGGCGGTGGGGGCCAGGCGGGACTTCTGGTTCGCCTTCAGCCATGCGTGCAGGGGGGCGACTTCCTCGGTCGCACGTGCCTCGAAGAAGGCGCGCTCCTCAACGGGGAAGGCGCCTTCCTTGGTCCGCGTCAAGCCGACCCAGCCGTTGACCCGATCGATCTCGACGCGGAAGTTCTCGAGGAAGTTGATGCCCAGGATGCCGAGCGCACCATCTTCGTGCGCGTAAGGCAGCTCTTCGGGTCGCCACGGCACGATCTTGTTGAGATCGAAACCCGCCATCTCGACAGTGCCGATGTTGCCGCCGTACTGGCCGAACTCCTCGCACAGCAGCTCGTCGATCACGCTGTCGTATTGGTGGCCGCCGATGCCGACGACGCGGCGGTGCTCACCGCGTAGTTTGACCGGTAGCCATACGAGCTTGGAGGTTGCATCGACTCTGGTGTAGATCTCCTCGGGACCGTCCGGCTCGAGGTCGGTCTCTTCCTTCGGCGTCGCGATCTTGATGAGACCGTGTGCCAGATCGAAGGTGACGTAATAGTCCTTCAGGAGGTTGGCGCCGATGGAGCCGAGCACGCCGATCTCCTCGAGATCTGGCGAGTAGAGCTTGGTGAACTCGTTGAGCTCGTCCTCGTCACCGTGTTCGCGGCGCGGCACTTCGATGTCGATGCCGGGGAAGCCGAGCGTGACGGGCGTGAAGCGGCCATCCTTCTCGATGTCGAGTGCGTTCGTTGCCTGGTTGTGCAGTTCGAGCCCACACAGTCGGTCATAGGACAGGAAGAGGTATGCCGGCATCGTGGCGGCCTTGGACGTCAGCTGGCAGCGGACGACGATGCGGTTCGCGACGACCTTGGCCCGGACTCTCGCTTCCTTGTGCGCGGCCTGCGCGGGCATCGACGACGCCGCGGTGCCTAAGAGGGCGACCGTGTAGAGGGCGAGGGCGGACCGCGATAGGGCGTGGAACATCATGCGGCCGCCGTTGCGGCGTCTCGGGGCAGGACTTCTTGGTCTTACGGCTACCTGGGTTTGGCGACGAGCTTGCCGAAGGCCCAGTTGTCGAAGGTCATGCGAACGGTCGGGTTCTGCACGTTGCTCGGTACGCTCACGGCGACCGGAACCATGCCAGAGCCTCAACAGTTCGGTGGGAAGATGACTTCGGCGAGCCGTGTGTTCTTGAGTGCATCGTCGATCGTGATCAACGGTGACTTGCCGAGCGGTTGCCAGTTGTAGTACTCCTCACCAGCGCGGCCGAAATACCAGATGCGATCAGGGGCGAAGTGATACTTGCCGCCTTTGGTCTCGTAAGCGAACTCGACGCGGGCCGGGCCACCCAGGCGGATTTCGGCTGACGCGTTGGCGGTCAGCGCGACGGCCTTGGCGCTGCCGGAGCGGACGCTGACCTTGTTGCCGCCGAACGACAACAGGCCCGAGTGAATGCGGTAGCTGGCGGTCGGGATGGTGATCGCCTTCTTCACGTTCGAGACGTCGAACGAGAAATCCCCGTTCGTGCTCTTCAGCACGGCGGCGAGGATCTTGCCCTTCGACAGGACCTTGAAGTCGATCTGCGAAGTCGGGCCCTCATAGGGCTTGTACGTCAGTTGGCCGCCGTTACTGCTGACGCCGATCTCGAACAGCTTCGAGTCGACGCGCACGACCTTCGACAGGAAGCTCGCTGCCTTGCCGCGTCCGATCACCATCGCATCGGCGCCGAAGTCGTCGAAGCGACCGTTGTTGTTCTGGTCGATCAGGCGGACGCGCTTGCCCTCGATCTCCCCGACCTTGACGCTCGCCGGTGCGTAGCTCCAGTCCGGTGCCGAGCGCAGGCGCAGCGCCAGTCGCTCCTTGCCGTGGGTCAGGAGGACGACACCACCCTTCTTGTCGATGGTCGTGTCGACCTCGCCGTCGGCATCGGTGTCGAGCCTGAGCGAGGTGCCATCGAGCTTTGCGGCGAAGCTCTTGTCCCAGCTTGCCACCTGGACGGCCTTGCCGACCTTGCGCCAACCCTCGGCTGGCAGGCGGATCTTCCAACTGCGGTAGA
The DNA here is from genome assembly GCA_002685965.1 of Planctomycetota bacterium. Taxonomy (GTDB): domain Bacteria; phylum Planctomycetota; class UBA1135; order UBA1135. The sequence goes on from NYZE01000149.1 coordinate 13,350, forward strand.
CCTTGGTCGTCAATGCGACCTCGTTCTCTCCGTGCATCGCTAGGCTTGGGGCCACCAGGGCCCCGCTCAGGGCCAGTCCCGTGAGGATGGGATTCATGCGAGTTTCCGTGTGAGGTTCTTTGGTATGGGGACGAGCGTTACCCGCCATGTTTCCGTCGATGACGGTTAGCAATGGCCGCTACTTTACGGCATTTACGGCCGATATGAGAGTTCCATTGGCCGGCGAAGGCCGGTTGGGCGCCTCGGCGGGCTGCAGCCCGGTCGTCGATGGCCCCGACCGTCCCTGGGAAACTTGGCGAACCCGTCCTGACGACCGGCAAGTAGGCGGTTCGGTTTCCTGCATCGTCTTTTGCTCTTCGGGACGTGCGCCGCGGATGGACCTTCCGCCGCCGGAGCCCCAGGCGAGAAGTCGCCTACGACCCGAAGGATGCGAGCGCGAGGTGTGCGAGCTTCTTGCGCATGGCCGCGAGCGTCTTGACGACAGCGGCGTGGCGGACCGCGTGACTCGTGCAGATCTTGGACGCTGTCGGAAACGACATCGTGGTCTCGGTCGCGTCCTGGCTGGCTTGCAGGGGGTGCAGCCACGCGTCGATGCGAACGTCGAACGAGCCCGCGGACATGGCCATGGTGTCCGCGAGGGTGGCCGACTGTTCGGCGAAGGGGAAGGGCAGGCTACGCAGCAGGTGCAGGGGCTGGTGCTTCTTGGACAGCAGCTCGTAGGAGGGTCCATCGTCCGAGATGGACTCGACGGCTCGCTCGTAGTTGCACAGCGGCCAGAGCAGATACAGCGCCTGCGCCGAGTGTTCGCGATAGAAGTCGAGCAGGTCGTCGAGGATCGTCTCGGCTCTCAGCGTTGACCCGAGCCAGTCGTCCGACGCATCGCCGCTCTTGGACGGCATCTCGGACGGCATCGGCAAGTGGAACATCAGCTCCGACCCGAGTGGCTGCTTGGGCGCTGCCGCATGGAGATCGAGGTGATGTCCGAGCAGAGCGGCCAAGAGGCGGAGCTGGCACGCGGGTGGGGTGGCGACGAGCACCCATCCAGCCTAACCGTCTCGGAGAATCTTGCCGGTGAGATGCCGGGGAAGGCCACGCGATAACCCTCGGTTGTTACAAGGGTCCGCGGCCGCACCTGCCAGGAAAACCCACTGCCAGTAGGTGGTGGGCCCGGTGAGGACGGGGGCACGGAGACCGTCGCGGAAGTCTTGCCGGGAAATCCAGCGAGCATCGACACGTCCCGTGAACCATTGACGTAGCAGTCGTTCGCACCTACCGGTGCGGGGTTGAACGGCAGCGTCAACGCGAGCGCAGGGGGCACGAGGAGCAGCCCAAGGAGTGGGATCCTGAGTGACGGCCGCTGTCACCGTAACGTGTCACGTCGTGTAACGTCTCGCCGGACCGCGAACCCAGAAGACGTGATGCGTACTCTTACTGACCTCGCCGTGGGCTGTCTTGTCGCCGCACCCTTGGCAGTGCCAATCTGCCTGTCTTCTGGCGCTGGCACCGATCTGCACTGGCACTTCAGTGCCCAACGACTCGCAAACGGATTCGCGGTCGGCGGAGGCACGCCGGCCCTTGCTGTCGCCAAGCCAGTGTTCGCCCCCGAGAAGTTCGGTGGTGGCCTGATCATGAATGGCAAGCCGGACACGATCACGATCGGCAAGCCTGGTGCCCTATCTGGCGTCCTGCCAACGCGGGCCATGACCGTCGCGGCCTGGGTCGCCATCGAGATGCCGCGTGCCTGGGGTGGAGTCATCGGTTGCGTGCAGGACAACGGCGACTACGAGAAGGGCTGGGTGCTCGGCTACAGGGAGGAGATCTTCACCTTCGGGCTGTCCACGAAAGGGGCGGATGACGGCAACGGCAAGTTGACCTACCTGAGTGGCAAGACGCGCGCTCGCTTCGCGCGCTGGCATCACGTCGCGGCGACGTTTGATGGTGCCAAGGCCCGGCTCTTTGTCGATGGCAAGCTCGAAGCGGAGAGCATCACGCAGAGCGGCGACCTGCTCTACGACGCCGAGGCCCCCTTTGTCATCGGCGCCTACAAGGACAAGAACGAGCACCACCCGCACGACGGTCGCATTCTGGACCTGCGACTGCAGGACCGAGCCGCAACCGCGGCCGAGATCGGCCAGTGGTATCGCAAGCGTGTGGCGCTGCGGTCGCAGCCGCTGTGGACCGACCTCGAGTTAGGCTTCCTGGTCGCGCCGTATCTCACCTGGCCGACGCGCACCGCCATGAGCGTCATGTGTGAGACGACGCGTCCTTCGCAGGTGAGCGTGCGCTACCGGCTAGATCACGCCAAGGCGATGACGACGACCCAGAGTCGTGGGCTGAAGCGGCTGCACGAGGTGCGCTTGACCGGGCTCGAACCAGACGCCAAGTACTTCTACCAGATCGTCGCCCATGCCGAGGACGGGTCCGAACTCGAGGGCGAACTCTTGTCGTTCCGCACCGCGGTGTCAGCGGATCGACCGTTTACCTTCATCGCGATCGGCGACACTCAGTCACAACCAGAAGTGGTCAAGCGAGTGTCGGATCGTGCCTATGAGCACCGGCCCAATCTGGTCGTGCACGCGGGCGACCTCGTGACGACGGGCACCGACAAGTCGCACTGGACGGGACATTTCTTTCCGAACATGCAGCCGTTGATCGGGCGCGTGCCACTGATGCCGGTGCTCGGCAACCACGAACAGGACGCACCTTACTACTACCGCTACATGTCGCTGCCCGAGCCTGAGCGGTGGTATTCCTTCGAGTTCGGCAACGCCGAGTTCTTCATGATCGACGGCAACCGTTCGCTGGCCGACAGTTCAGCGCAGTTGACCTGGTTGGCGAAGGCGCTGGCCAAGTCGAAGGCGACCTGGAAGTTCGCGGTGCTGCATCAGCCTCCCTACACGTCGGACTCGAACGACTACGGCGACACGAAAAAGACTTCGTCCAAGCGCGGCGACCCGAATGCGAACAACATTGCCAAGCTGCTCGAGCGGCACGGCGTCGACATCTGCTTCTCCGGGCATGTGCACGACTACGAGCGCACCTTCCCGATCAAGAAGGGCCGCGTCAACCTGTACCGCAACGGCGCCGTGATCTACGTGACGTGTGCCGGTGGTGGGGGGCATCTCGAGGACTTCGATCCGGCCAACACCTGGTTCGGGAACAAGAAGGCGCGTTGTCACCACATGGTCTTCGTCGCGATCAATGGTCCCGAACTCGAGTTTCAGGCGATCGACGAGCACGGCAGGCTGTTCGACGTGCTGACGCTCGACAAGCGGACCAGGAAGGTTCGATGAAGGGACGGGCCAGCGCCAAGCTCTCCGGCCTCGCCGTCGTCGTCGTTGTCCTTCCCTTCGTGGGTGCTGCCGCCCTCGCTTCGACGCAGTCGTCGTGGCTGCCGTGGCTGAACGAAACTCCAGCAGGCAAGGCTCTCTTCGTCGGAGCCGCGATCGGCTTGTGCGGGCTGGCCTGTCTGCCGCCGCAGATCGCGTCCTTGATCGGTGGCTACGCCTACGGCCGGGGCCCTGGCGCCGCGCTCGCGCTGTCCGCCTTCGTCGGGGCTGCCTTCCTCGGCTACGGCCTGCTGCGCCTGGTGGCTGGTCCGAGTTGGCGTGTCTGGATCGAGAATCGCGAGCGCATGCGAGCGCTGCACCAAGCGTTGCTCGGCACGGACGCGCGCACGACGACGTTCGTCGTCGCGCTGCTGAGGATCTCGCCGGTCATGCCGTTCTCCGGGACGAATCTGCTCATTGCGTCGGCGCGCGTCAAAGCGCTGCCGTACCTGCTCGGTAGCGCTCTCGGTTTTGCGCCGCTCGCCGTGCTCACCACCTCGGCGGGGGCAACGGTCGCCGAGCTCCACCTCATGGACCGCCCGCCGGTCGAGGGCTGGATCCTGGTCGCGTTGCTGGTGCTTGCCGTGCTCGGGCTCGGCTGGCTCGCCAAGTCGCGGTTGGCGCGACATGTCACAGATCGTGTCTGACACCATGTGTGACAGTCGGCTACCTTCATGGGCATGAAGGCGCTGCTTTGTTCGATCTTCGTTCTCGTCTGCCTCGGCACCGTTCGCGCGCAGACCACGGTCTATCTCGTGCGGCACGGCGAGAAGGACAGGTCGAACCCGAAGAACAGGGATCCGAGCCTCACCAAGGCGGGGAAGGTGCGCGCCCAGGCGCTCGCCGACACACTCCGTTCGGTGAAGCTGACTGCGATCTATGTCACCGATTACAAGCGTACCCGCAACACGGCGGCGCCAGTCGCGAAGCAGGGGGGGTTGACGCCGCGGGTGCCGGAGCCTGGCCAGCCTTCGAAGCTGGTGGGTCACCTGCGCGACGACCACAAGGGTGGAGACGTCCTCGTCGTTGGCCACTCGAACACCCTGCCGGCAATTCTGAGGGAGTTGGGCATCAAGAAGCGGTTCGGCATCGCACTCGACGAGTACGACAACCTGTTTGTTGTCCGGATCGCGAAGGACGGTAAGGCGACGATTCTGCACTTGCACTACGGCAAGCGTGATGCGCCCAAGAAGAAGGACTAGAGAAGGATCAGTCCGCTAGGACGACGGCTGGAGGCCACATGAGGCGCTCCCCGAGATTCGTTCTCTTTTAGCGTCTCACGTTCGCGCTGTAGCCGGTCGCACCTGCGGTATGTGATCTCGCCCGCGCGATGGCGGGCGAGAAGGAGCTCCGGAAATGGCCGCGCCGTCGAGTTGGGGTCGACGATCACGGTCTGTGTGTCGGGGCACGAGCGTTGCTCCCCCGCGCCCTGCGCTCCATGCTCCCTCCCCTCTGATGCCTCGTCGTCCCGACTACTTCGTGCTCGACCTCGGTCACCCGAGTTGTGCAGTGACCATCATCCTGACCTCACTCCTGCTCGGCATGGGCGTCGGGTCCATGACCGCGACGGCCGCTGGCGCGCCGCGCTTGCAGCGGCTGGGACTCGGTGTTGCCGTCGCGATCTTTGTCGGCGCTTGGGCGTGTCTGCGGGGTGTGCCGCAGTGAGGATCCCGGACTGGGTCTGGATCCTCGCGCTCCTCTGCATCGGCGCCTGGGGATTGTGGGACTTCGAATACGTTGCCGACGACCTGCTCGTGCTACGCACCTACACGGCCTACGACGGTGCCGAGGCGATCACGACGCGATGGAGTCGCGTCGCCGAGGACTTCGTTGGACCGTGGGGCGCCAACCCCGAGATCGAGCTCTATCGCCCTGTGGCGTCCATCTGGCTGGCGCTCAACTTCACCTTGTTCGGTGCATGTCCGCTGTCGAGCGCGCTCGGCAACCTGGCGATCCACGCGGCTTCGGTGCTACTGATCTGGCGCATCGGCCGGCGCATCCTCCCGGGAACGCAGCCAGCGTTGATCGGCGCGATGCTGTTCGCGGCGACGCCATTGGCGCACGAGGACCTCGCCTGGGCGGTTGGCAACGGCTTGAACCTGACCCTGTCGCTCACCGCGACACTGGTGTTCCTGCGCAGGTACGAGCGGGGGAGGCGTGGGCGGTCGCTGCACGCGCCGGTAGTGGCGCTGCTCGCTGCGGCCATGCTCACGTACGAGCAGGCGCTTTTCTGGACCCTGTTTCCGGTCGTCGCACTCGTCGTCGCGTCCAGCTTCGGCAAGATCTCTGTGCCGGAACGCGGCATGGGCTGGGTCAAGCTCGCGGCGCCGCATGCGGTGCTGATCCCGCTCTACATCGTGCTGCGTGTCGGTGTGCTCGGATCCCTGGCCGGCGGCATGGTCAGCTTGATCCTGCCGACGGATCTGGCCGGCATGTTCACCGTGCCGTTGCATCGCCTCATCGAGACGCTTGCTCCGTTGGACGAGAGCTTCCTGGCGCAAGGCGCCGCGCAGACGGTGTGGCGTTGGCTGTGCTTGCTACCCATCGCCATGGGGCTGCTCGCACTGTTCCACTTGAGGGACCCACGCAGCGTTGGCTACCGCCGGGCGTTCTTTGTCCTGCTCGCCTTCTGGCTGATGACGCGCGTGCCTAATCTCGGCATGGAACTAAGGGCCGGCCTCGACTGGGGGCGAGTCAGCTACTACGGCTATCCGCCACTGGCGCTGCTGAGCGGCCTGCTGATCGCGACGGTTCGTTACTCGCGGTGGCTTGTCTACCTGCTCGTCGTGTTGTTCGCGGTGAATCTGCAACACCGCGTCGCGGAACGTTGTCAGCAGGGCGCCATGGGCGTCGCGGCGAGTCGACTCCTGGTCGATGAAGCCGAGCGGCGCGGCGCCGTGCAGGGTCAAGGCGATAAGCGGCTGTGCTACGTCAGTCGGGTCGACGGCATCGCCGGTGCACCCGCTTACCAGCCAGGCGAGATGGCCTATGCGCTCTACCCGCCGTTGGCGCCCGTGCGTGTGCGCGGGCTGAACCTGCACCCCTTGATCCGGCGGGAGGAGTTCTTCGCTGCCGCGGCGATGGCGAATGCTGCGGGCGGGCTGGTGTCGGTCGGGCTGGGCACCGGGGTCAACGCGGGTTTGACGCTGCAGCCACACGACCTCGCGCCTTACCTGACCGACAAACCGGACGCCGGTCTGCGGCCGCGCCTCGATGCGGGGCGCATCACGTTCTCCGAGGGCTGGCGGCGTGAACCGGGTTGCGGCGATGCGCAGGCGGTCGTTGTCCTCGTTGCCGGCGCCGTCAACATCGTGGCCCCGAGCGACTCGGACCGCATCCGTGCGGCCCTGGACACCTGGCGACAGCGCGGCGGACCTGGTGCCGAGATCGCCTTCCTCGTCGAGCTGCGGACAAGCGCGGGCGATCCAGCAACCTGTCTTGCGCGTTCGGAAGTCGTGTTCGCCCAGCTGTAGTCCTGGTTTCTCGCGCGAGCGCCTTCAGTTCCCCCGGACTCCTCGCTCTTGAACTCGGACCGCAGCAACGATGAGTGCTTGGCTCCCATGTGCAGGCGCCCGCCTCGGTTCAGGCCGTGCCTTCGAGGCCGGACCGTAGGCCCGTGTGGGAGGGCGCTCAACAGGAGGCGGGCACAGGGTTGCTCTCAGCGCTTGTCCGTTGGGGCGGTCTCTAGCAGGCGTTGGAGTTCTTTGCTGTCGCCGAGGACGGGCCACGTCCTCGTGAGTTGGAGGTCCTGCCCCGTTGCGCCGGTGGTGTGGATCGCTGCCTCCAGGAAGGGGATGCCTGCCGTGGCGATGCCTTGCTCTTGCGCGGTCAGCCGGGCAAGTCCGAGCAACACCGCGCGCAGGGCCACGACGTAGGGCTGTTGTCGTCCCGGCGCGAGCGCGTTTTCGAGGCTGGTCCGGGCGAGTGCCAGCTGAGCGATGGCCTCGCCGGGCTTGCCCGAGTTCTCGAGGCATCGACCGTGATCCAGCAGCGCCACGCCGAGGTTGTATGCCGCGCCCGGTCGGGGTGGCTTCGTGGCCGCTGCCTTGGTGAGGATCGGCAACAGGCGCACGAACAGGCGTGCGGCAGCTGGCCTGTCGCCAGCGGCGATGGCCCGGCGTGCGGTGCGGCCGAGCGCGTGGGCGAGGTCCTCCTGCCATGAGCCCACCGTCGGAAAGCGTGCCGCCAAGCTCTCGAGGATTGCCACCGCCTGCCCGAGCGGTCCGTCTGAGTCGCCGGTCTTGTGGAAGTCGCGGATGCCTGCGAGCGTCGACAAGGCGCGGGCATGGTCTGCCTCGATGTGCGGGCGCGAGGGTCGTAGCTCGCGCAGCTTGGCGAATGCCCCGACCGCCACTGCCATCAGTTTCTCGGCCGCGGCCTGTCGGTTGTACTCGAACATCATGGCGCCGAGGTTGTAGTGCTGTGTGCCGCGTTCCCCGAGCAGTTCTGCGTTTTTCGGTGCCACTTCCATGGCACGCGCCAACGTCGCGATTCCAGCACGGTAGGGTCGCAGCGCGACGCGAAAGTTGCGCCCACTGAGGCGCAGAGCAGAGCCGAGCGAGTGCTGGCTGCGCGCCAGGGAAAGCAAGATCTTGGGGTTCTTTGTGTTCTGCGCCGCTTTGATCTCTCGTTCGACGACCTCGCTACACAGCTCTACTGCGGCGTCGGCGCGTCCATGTTTCGCATCCGTCATTGCGATGTCGCGCTCGGTTTCGCTGAGCTGAATCGACAGGTGGACCTGTTCCGGATGGCGGTCGACGAGCCCGCGCAGGGCAGTGCGAGCTCTAACGAAGCAAGCCCGAGAACGCATGACGTGGCCGCGTCGACGTTCGATGTTGCCGAGGCGCGCCCATGCACGAGTGCGCTGTTCAATGGTGGGATCGTCCGCCTCGCCGCCGGTGAGC
>NYZE01000150.1 GCA_002685965.1 Planctomycetota bacterium
AGATCAAGGCGGGAGTGCATCTCGGCGTCGATCTGTCGCCGCTCGCCGGACCTGCCCTCGGCCTACCGCCTTCTAGCGCGCGAGCTTTGCGCAACGGCGTGCGCGCCTGGGCGAAAGAAACGGCGGTGCACGCGTGCCCGATGTCGGCGGACACTTCCTCGCTCCTTGAGAAGGTCAAGGCCAGCGGGACGGGACACGGCCTCGCGTTCTCTCAGCTTTTGGACGAGTTCGGTACCCTGCCGGACAGCAACCCCGAGCGTGCTGTGTACGCCCAGGCCCTCTACCAGGTGCGTCACCCAGATTCTCGAGAATCAACCCGTGCTGAGCCTCTATCGCCAGTTTGCCTCCCCCGACCCGGTCTTCACGATGCTGCCCGTCCAAGCGCTGTCGCTCCTTGAGCACTGGCTCCAAGGCGGCCCACTCCCGAAGTCCGTCCGTGTCAACGTCCCCCTCGTCTCTTTGATCACCGCGTTCCCGCTTCGCCCCGGCACGGCCTCCTTCCTCGCGCATCTCATTGTGTTTGCTCGCGCTCGATATCTTGATCTCGTCTACCGCACAAGCCAGACGAGTGAACTCGACGACGAAGCGGCTTTGGCCACCGCGGTCCGCGACATGACAGCAAGCACCGACCCACGGCGCTCCGGCAGTTGTTACGGTCTCTCGCGCGTGCGCAGTCGGCCGATCTACTCCAGCATCAAGAACGACGCCGGCCGTCGTCGTCTCGAGGCTCAGAGCGTGGTTGACGATGGCGGGAAGACTGGCGAATGCGGCAAGCGCTTTACCTCGTGCGTCGCGCACCGGACTCGGCTCTCGTCTCGCGCTCCTGACACTCCCTCCCCAGGTACGGCAAGAACGGCCTCATTGGCGGCGTTGCAGGCATTTGGTGCACGCACGGCGTGTGCCTCGGCTACCACCTCATGCCTACAAGCGAAGGCCGCGACGACTTCTTCTCGGCCCTCCTCTGCCACTGGGAGTCGGCGCCCAAGGTGTGCTTACCCCCGCTTGTCCGTTGATAGCAGCTCACACGCTCTCTCACACCCTCTGTCCTCAGATTGTTGTGTACGACTTTGCGTGCTCCTTGGCGGCCTACTGCATGGTGCGCGAGCCCGAGTTCTTTGCCAACACCCGGTGCGCCATCCTTCCTTGCGCACCTCGGCTTGTGCAATGGCCGGTCTGCTTACCCTTTGTCCCCCCAGCTTCCTCATCGACGAGCTTCATGCGCACGGGCACACGGCATGCTCGCCGGCGTGCTTCATCTCGACTGCGATGCAAGCGGACCCGTCGCTGCGCAAGATCAACTCGTCCGCGGCCGAGTGCGCGCACTCCGGCTTCGGCCACATTGCGCACTCTCTCTCCTTCATGAATGAGGAGCACGCAGCGCTCGTCCTGTGGGCTGTCATCCAGATTCACAATCGGAAGAAGCTCATCCAGACCGGCCAACGCGCGCTTCGTACCGAGTAGAGTGGAACAGAGGAACGTGTACTATTTGCCGCACATCTGCATCTACACCTGTGACCCTGCGACCGTGCTGTCGCGCAGCTGCACATCAATCTCGGCCTCGCTGAGACCGGCCACCGCCAGCAAGCGGCGAGTCTCCTGGATGTGCGCGGCGAGTTGTTCCGCGTGCGCCTGGCGCTCCTTCTCCTGCTGCTCCTTGCGTTCCGCGAGCTCGCGCTGAGCCTGCGCCGCCTCGCGCTTCGCGTCAGCCGCCTCGGTCTTGGCCGCCTCCTGGGCCTTGCGACTGAGGCCCCAGGTGTCGTTCTGCTCTTGGCCGAGCATTGCCCCGTACAAAGTAGTGATCGTGTCGGTGACCTCTCGGTAGCTGGCTGTGCTGAGCGCGCGCGGGTGCGGGAAGAGGGACGCGTGGAGCTTGAGAGTGGTGAGGTCGATCGTCTTGTCGCGACGACTGAACACGCTCGACACGTGTTGCTCGAAATGCGGGATGCTGGCGCGCCCTGCGCGGCTGAGGCGCCGCGGGCTGACAGTGAGAGCGATGGCGAGGCAGGGCGTCAGCCGCGACCGCCGGTGAGTGAGTGGACACCAGGGAAAGACGAGGCGGCACGCACTGCCCGGTCAGAAAGATGTTCATCCCGCCCCACTGCAGTGTGCTGACCGCGTACTGCGCATACAGAGGCGTCAGCAAGCGATACGAGCGCGAGAGGCAGCCGCCCTTCTCACCGCTTTGTTGGTGGCCGTCAACGAACGCGACCACCCGTCGGGGTGCTTCGTGTCGTCCAGCTCGAGCGAAAGGTTCTCCATTTTCTTCTTGGAATCTGTCAGAAGCGCTGGTCAGCCGGTGCGCCGCGCGATGATCGAGCAAGCGAGGCAGAAGGAGCGAAGCGAGGCAAAAAAGCGCACTGACCGTGCGGTGCGCAGTGCCACGCGCTGCCCGCTTGACTCCAGCTCCTGCAGCACCTGTTGACCTTGATGCGACAACCGCAGGCTCGAGTGCCCGCCCCGTCCCGGGCGCAGCTGCCGGCGGCTGCGCTGGGTTGAGGTCCGCCGACAGCGCCTCTCGACGCTCGTCCGAGACCGCGGGGGACGGTTGAGATGTGAATTGAGCGTTGGTCGGTAGCTGATGGGTCCAGCGTCGGCGTTAGAGTGAGCAAGAGCTGGCCCCCGAGCTACCTAGGCGGAGCGGAAAAGGAGACGCACGCCATTGTCGCGGTTGCCAGATTCTCTGCCATCCCCCGTCTGGTACGCCTGGAGCGACGTGGTGTACGCCTGGAAGTCGAAGTGCGGTTGTGGTGCCGTATGCGCCGGGGGCAGCCCCGCGGAGGACGATGCCCACGAGTCCCCCGACGCGGTCGGGGCAGCGCTCGCTGCGGACTATGCACCGAACGGGGGAGAAGGTCAGTCAGAGCGGGAACAGAACGCGCACCAGGCCACGCACAACATGTATCGGCTGTTACGAGGCAAAGGCGCAAGCGGCGTCAGCATCGCGAGCGACGAAACGTCGGCAGAGCAAGAACACACTGGTCCACCCTGCGCGCCCAGGGCCGGTGTGTACGAGGGGCTCGTGCCTACTGCAGCTTGTGCCAAGCGTGTCTCGATACTGTACGCATCGTGAGAAGACGACGGAGCCGCGGTCGACGCGCCCGAGCCGAGCCGAGCCTGAGGGAGCGCGTTCGGGGCGAAGAGGACGGGCGACAGCAATAGCCAGCCATGGCGCTTGCGAGAAGCCACGCGTACCGAGTAGCACCGAGTAGCGATGGAAAGGCGAGAAGGCGAGGAACGGAACGCACCGAGATCACCTCGTCTGCAGCACCAGGCCGCTGCATGGCTCCAGTAGATGCCGCAGGAGGGATGCCGCTGCTGCTCGCGGCGGCACCCGTGCTCATAGTCGCGGGATAGTCGGGTCGACGCGCCGTCGCGGTCGGCGAGTCGGAGGCGGTGAAGGCAAGGGAAGCGGCCGCCGCGTCGAGCGCGTTTTTCTTACGCGTCGCACGCGTCAGGTGACGCTCAACATCCTCTAAACCTGCGCATGTGGCGAGCGGGACTGTCGCCGCAGTGGACGAGCGCGTCGCAGGAGCGCTGGAGCGAGTCTGGCGGTCGACATTCGCTTTGCCAACGGTGACTGGGTTGGTCGGGGGATACGGTGCAGTGGACGCGGTGCGCTGGGAACGAGTCATGGCTGACGCTTCGAGAGAGAGACGGATGGGCAGAAGGAGGGAAGGGCGCCAGCTGGTCGGCGCGGCGGAGGGCCGCCGAGCAAGCGCAAGTGCGCTATGCGACGACGCGTAATTGCGCTTTCTGCCGGCAGGCGCACTTGCGCTGCGTGGGTAAGCGCAATTGCGCGGGGCCAGCAAGCGCAACTTTCCTGAACCTTTATAGCGCACTTTTCACCGGTCCCTAACCCCGCGACGCGGAGGACCCGACGAGACGTCGACGAGAGGGGGCGGGGGAGGGAAACGAGCGACCGGCGCAAGGGTGGCGTGCTGCGGACGTCGAGAGAGACTCGAGCGGGTGCACTCTGCGTGAGTAGAGACTCCTGTCGCGCGTGAGGGCAAGGGAGGACCGGAGGGTGGGCCGGGGGCTCAGAGGCCAGACGCGTCGTCTGGGCGCGGCGCGCAAAGTGCTCTCGATCAGCGCTCAGCCTTGTCTCTCCTTTCCCGGGCGGGTCACAACGTCGACAAGCAACGACCTTGGACAGTTCACACGCGCGCCTTCGAGTACAACGCAGCCCATCGTTGGCACCCCGCAGCCCCATTCAAGCGAGTCCTGGATCCGAGGCCCTCGAGTCGAGCGCACGGCGCCGGGGGCGTAATCACTGGGCGGCGCCCTTCTTGCCACAGCTGTCGCACTTGCAGTTGTCGCCGCAGTTGCAGTCGGCCGCCGACGAGCACGAGCACTTGTCCTGGCTGTGTGGACGAGGCGTTCAGCCTCACGAGTCGCTCGACCGTCGAGAGGGAGGCAGCACGTACCCCGAGGCATCCTTGGTCGAGCAGCCGCAGCTCTGCGCGTTCTTGTCCTTGCCGCCGTGGCACGAGGCGCAGGCGCACTGGCCGGGGGCGCACTGCGAGCGTACGAGGACGAGGTGGGACGGTGCGAGCGGTCAGTTCGGCATTTCAGGGCTTCACCCGCCAGGGATGGCCGCTTCAGTGTACACGCACGTTGCAGTTGCCGACAGACGAGCACGAGCTGCACACCAGGCGAGTCAGCACGACAGTCCTGGGCGTCTTCCTCATCTCGTCTCGTGGTCAAGAGCACACGCTCGGGACACGAGGAGCAGGCGTGGCGACGCACCAGGTGGTGGTCATGATTGGTGCTTGGAGTGTGCGAGGTGGTGAGGGCGAGCTGTGGCGTCAGAGTGCGCAGGTGGGCGAGGGAGGTCGAGGTGGGGGAGGGAACCAGGACGGAGGAGAGATGGGGATACGGGATGGGGGGTGGTGAGAGGAGGGTCAGCACGGGGGACATAAGCTGGGGCAAGGATGGAGCGCACCGAGAGTGGCGTTGGTGGTGGGAGGAAGGAGGAGGAGGAGAAGACGAAGGGAGGCGCCGACGTCGGGTCGTCGTCGCGTCGGTCGGTCCTCGCAAAGTGGCGCACCGAATACATAGTCTCCTTCGAAATAGCCTCACCGAAGGGGGGCACGTGAATTGCATGGGGACCTCCCCTTTACGGCAAGTCAAGAAGCCGGTCGGCTCCGAGCACGTCTCCGCGGAGGTCTTCTTCCTCTCGCTCGTCGTCTGGGTTTGTGCGCGCGTGTTTCGAGCTACTAGCTCGTGTCATGTATAGCGCTCCACCAATAGCTCAAAGCCATCTCGCAGGAGGAAGACGTGGGAAGCCCCCACTCGACTGCGTTTCGGGAGCGGGGGGACACCACCCCATGGTATAAGCGCTATAAAGGTTCTGGAAAAGTGCGCTTATAAGATACAGTGCAATTGCTCTTGGAGTGACAAGCGCAGTTGCGCTTCCCCACCGAAAGCGCAATTGCGTTGTGCCCCGCAGCGCAAGTGCGCGGCTCGGGTGCTCACCGTCGGACCGCCTTGCCTGGCAGGCTGCTCTCGCTCGTCCCATCCCACGAATCGCCTCGCTGTTGACTAGGCATGGCTCGGCGGACCAAGAAGCGCCGCTCACTCAGTCCATCGACGCCCCCCCGCTCGGCTACGCCCTCCGGCGACACTGGTCCCCGCCCACCCGCTTCGGCTCCCGTCGTTCCAGCGACCGCCGCCCAGCCTGTAGAGCGTCGAGGCCGCCATTCCAACTCCCTCGCCAACCTCGCCCTCGGTCGCGGCGACACAAGCGCTTTCGTGCGCAGACGCTCCGCTCGGGCCCGCGCGAGCAGCCCCTCCCCGTCAGCCTCGCCGCCCGCCAGGCTCGACGGCGACGACGGGGCGCCCCGAGCAGTAGACCGTCACGTCACAGAAGCGGACGACTTCGTCGAGTCTGGCGGGTACGGCGGCGGCTGGGACGGAGGCGAGAACCTCTTCCTGAACGAAGGCCAGCCCGCCCCCTCGTCCACGCCCGAGCCTGTCACGCCCCCACCGATCCCGCCCGACGAAGACGACCACGACGTGGGGCTCGGGGAGCGCTACTTCGGCCTGGTCGGCTGCGACCGCGATGCCCACTTTGCCCGCCTCACCGAGGCAAGCTGGATCTTGCCCGGCTTCGACAGCTCGCGCTTGCGTCTGCGAGTGCGTTGTCCCCCTCGACCGGTGCTCTTTTGGTTTAACCAGAAGCTGACCGCTGTCTGCCCCCATGCAGACCCCTTTCGTGCACCTCACCCTCGACCCGACCTTCAACCTGTACTACTGCTCCTGCAAGGCCGATTCCCCCTGCGCCCATGAACTCGCGCATCGCGCCGACGCAGAGACGTTCGCCCTGGTCGCCCCTCGCTACCCGCACGCCTTCGACTTGCCCTCCGTCGAGTACATCGCGAGCGGCTCATCGCCGCGCCTCCTCTTCTCGGTCCAGCAGAGCCAGGGCTTTGCCGACTCGGGCAAGCGGTGCGCGGTCATGCTCGAGGCGAAGGGCGGCTGGAAGTGCGCGGCATCGGGCTGTAGGCAGGAGTGCGTGCACGTGAGGAACGCGCAAAAAGTCGCCGTCGAAACTGGGAAGGTGGCAGGCCGGGCCCGCCGCAGGAGACGGTGAGCCGGCGAATGCAGGCATCGTCGTCGACGTCCAGGAGTCGTCTCGTGAAGTTGCCGTGTCGCACAAGCCTCGCACTGCCCCCGTCGCGTACCGCATGGACATCCCGCACAACCGGGACCTGCCCGTCCATCGCTCGGGCCCACCCAACGACTTGCCGCCCCAGTTCCCCCTCGAGCCCGACGGTCGCTGTCGCTGTGGCCTGCTCGCAGCAGAAGCGGGGCTGAGCACGAGCGACATGGGCTGGAGTGACTTCATCGTGCACACGGAGCACGGTGCGGTCAAGCGCCGCATCCAGACAGCCCCCTGCCCGCGCTGCAAGCATGCACGGCGTCGCATCGGGCCTGATCTCGCCGAGTACGGCCTCGTCAACTGGAACAACGGCATCGGGTTTGCGCGCGAGCTCTTCGACGGGTTTCTCGTCGACTTCTCGAACAAAGAGACGACGTTCTCGAGCTTTGTCAAGGGCGTCGAGGCTCGCTACCTCCTCCACGGGTCGGAGTACGGCTTCCCGCAAGGTGGGAAGACGTTTGAACGCGCGTGCTACGCCTTCCTCCGGCTCGTGCGCCTCGACAGCCCGATGGCGTGCCGGCTCTGCGGCTCGAGGCCCGACGTCGTCATCTGCGACGGTACCTCCATCGGCTTTGCCTCGCGCATGCTTGGTCAGGCCCTGAGCCCGCCAACGTTCCCGACGACCGAAAGCAAGATCAAGGCGGGAGTGCATCTCGGCGTCGATCTGTCGCCGCTCGCCGGACCTGCCCTCGGCCTACCGCCTTCTAGCGCGCGAGCTTTGCGCAACGGCG
>NYZE01000151.1 GCA_002685965.1 Planctomycetota bacterium
AGCCGATCGAGCAGGTCGAGGAGCGTCTTGTTGTTGGCATCGGGGATGGATGCGGCGAGGATCTTGGCCCCGCGCGAGTCCTCGAGTTTCGTCTCGAGGTCGTTGAGGACGTCGCCGACCGAGGAGGAACGTGTGGCGGCCGCCTCCTTGCGCAGCTGGCGCACGTCAGCCTGCAAGGCTTCGACGCGCTGCACCACGTCGGCCGGTTGGGTTCGCAGCGCCTGCGCCACCCCGTCGAGCCGTGCGGTCTCGGCGCGCACCAGCGCCAGAGCATTCAAGCCGGTTGCGGCTTCGATACGACGGACGCCTGCGGCGATGGAGGCATCGGTGAGGATGCGGAACAGGCCGATGTTCCCCGTGTTCGCGACGTGGGTGCCGCCGCAGAGTTCGCGGCTGTAGTCGCCGACACTCAGCGTGCGAACAACGTCGCCGTACTTCTCACCGAACATCGCCACGAAGCCGGCGGCGCGGGCCTCGTCGAGCGACATGTCCACGGGTTGCACCGGGGTCGCTGCGAGGATCTCTCGCGTCACTTCGTCCTCCACCGCAGCGATCTGCTCGGCGGTCAGTTTCTCGCCGTGCGTGAAGTCGAAGCGCAGCCGGTCCGGCGCGACCAGCGAACCGGCCTGGCCGACCTGTTCGCCAAGCACGTTCTTGAGCGCTTGGTGCAGCAGGTGCGTCGCGGTGTGGTTGCGCTCGGTGGCGCGCCGCGCTTCGGCATCGATAACGACTTCGACTTCGTCCCCCTTGCAGAGCGCGCCCTCGACGATCTCGATACGGTGAAAGCGGTAGCCCTCGCGGTCCTGGGTGTCGACGAGCCTGGCGCGACCGTTCGCGGCGCCGATGTGACCGATGTCCCCCACCTGGCCGCCCGACTCGGCATATGCGGGCGTCGTCGACAGGACGAGTTCGACCGTGCCCTCACTGGCGGTTTCGACCTCCACGTCGCCGGAGCAGATAGCGAGCACGGCGCCCTTGCCGACCATTGCCTCATGGCCGGTGAAACTCGAGGTCGGCACACCACGCTCCTTGAGCAGGGTGACGATGCTGTCCGCGAACACGTCGCCGCTCAGCGCCGAACCCTCACGTGCCCGTGTCCGCTGCGCCTCCATGGCGCGGTGGAACCCCGTTTCCTCGAGGGCGTAGCCTTCGTCCAGCAGCATCGCTCGCGTGATGTCGACCGGGAACCCGAAGGTGTCGTGCAACTCGAAAGCGACCGCGCCGGAGTCCGGCGGCACCGGCAGCGTGCCGCGTTCCTCAATCTCGGTGCTTGCCCAGGCGCTCGGGTCCCCGAGAGCGTCGAACCACTTCCTGAAGCGTTCTTCGCCATGGACGTAGATCTGTCGGAAGGCCTGCTCCTCCTGCATCAAGAGCGCCTCGATCTGGCGCTGGGCGTCACCGAGATTGGGATACTGGCCACCCATTCGAGCGACGACCAACCCAGCGACTTCGCTCAGGAAGGGCTCGGTCAGCCCGACCTCGTAGCCGTCCCGACACGCGCGGCGCACGATCTTACGAACCACATAGCCGCGCCCCTCATTGCTCGGCAGTGCGCCGTCGGCGATGCAATGGCAGGCCGCCCTTACGTGGTCGGCGATCCTTCGCAGGTGGACATCGATTCGGGGGTTGTCGCCGTAGCGCTTGCCAGCGCGCTTGGCGATCCACTCGATGTACTGGGCAAAGATGTCCGTGTCGAAGTTCGACGTCTTGCCTTGCACGACCGCGGTGATGCGGTCGAGGCCGAGCCCGACGTCGATGTTCTTTTGCGGCAGCGGCCGGAGGGATCCGTCTTCTTGCCGGTCGAACTGGGTGAAGACACAGTTGCCGATCTCGATGAAACGACGTGGCAGTTCCTCGAGCCCTTCGTGCGACGGCAGCGGTTCGTTCGGTTCGTAGTCGTAGTAGATCTCGGAGCACGGTCCACACGGGCCGTTGGGACCCTTGGATGGAGCCTCTGCCGGCCAGAAGTTCTCCTTGTCGCCGAAGCGGTAGATGCGTTCCGCGGCTACGTCGAGGTGGTCGCGCCAGATCTCGTAGGCCTCGTCGTCGTCCTGGTAGATCGTCACCACGAGACGATCGCGGGGTAGCCCCAATGCCTCGGTGAACCAACCCAAGACCCACTCGCAGCATTCCTTCTTGAAGTAGTCCCCGAAGGAGAAGTTGCCGAGCATCTCGAAGAATGTGTGGTGTCCGGCAGTCAGCCCGACGTTTTCGAGGTCCGGCACCCGCAGGCACTTCTGCGCGGTCGTCATGCGGGCGCATGGTGGCGTTCCCTTGCCACGGAAGTAGTCCTTGAACTGGTTCATCCCGGCGCCCGTAAACAACAGCGTCGGGTCGTTGGCGGGCACGAGCGAGTCGGAGTCATGACGCCGGTGTCCACGCTCCTCGAACCAGCTGAGGTAGGACTCGCGGATCTCGTCTCCGGTACGGGGTCTCATTGCGGCCGAGGTTACACTCCGGCAGGCAACGGCCGCCATCCATCAGATCGTCGCTTGCTCGATCGTCCTGGTGGCCACACTGGCGCGCCCACGGCGGGACAAGGAGCCGCCTGCGGCCGCGCCCTTACTCCGGGGGCAGGAGGCGAACCACGAATGCTTCGCCCGGCCGCGCGGTCACGCCCTTGGGCAGTGAGACGTTCACCTGCGTGCCCCATTGGGGTCTGCCGAGATCGGTCAGCATCCGCCGCGGCAGAGGCACGACCCGCCTGCCAACGCGCGCAACCCTGGTCTCGATGGTCGGGCCAGTCGACCGGGACAGAACGACCCTTTGCCCTGCCACCACTACGATCGGCTGTTCCTCGGGAATCCAAGCGACGACCGTCCCTGGCAGCGGTTCGACCACCTCGACGATTGGATCGCCCGCACGTACCACTTCGCCGTCTCGCATCAAGACCTGCGCAACGACGCCGCGCGTGGGGGCACGCAGCACCAGTTGGCGAATCTCGTGGTCGATCCGGGCCAGGCGTGCTTCCTGCGCCTTGATGGCGTGCTCCAGCGGTCGCAGCAACACAGGGCTCACGGTCTGTGCGTCCGGGGCACGGGCTTCATTGACGTAAGAGGCGTAGCGCTTCTTGGCGGACTCGAGCCGAATCTGCATCTCTGCGATCACGGCCCTGCGCTCCTCGATCCGCGCCTTCAGGGCGTTGCGCGCTGTACGGTCGTCGTCCAGGCGGGCGCCGCGAGCCAGCTGGCTCGTCGCCAACCCCTTGCTGCGCTCCAGGCGCAGTTCGAGCCCCTGCAACTTGATCCGGTCCTCGCCCTGCTGCGCCTTGGCCTCCAGGGTGTCGATGTGCGACTGCTCGATGTCGCGGGCGAAGCGACGCAGGTCGGCGTCGGTCTGAACGCGCCGCTCGATGCCGCGCCGCACCTCGACAGCGCCGGCACGATCGAGTTCGGCACGCAGCCGTTCCAACTCGTTGCGCGCGGTCGTGAGCTTGAGCAGCAGGTCGCGATCGTCGAGGACGGCGACGACTTGCCCCGGCTCGACGGCCTGGTTCGCAACCACGGCGACGCGTTGAATGCGACCCCTCGTCTCGGCTGACACCGTGTAGCGTAATTCCTCGGCGACGCCGCGCAGGATCGGTATCGCAGTTCGCCGCCCGGCCAGGTTTACCAGGAGCAAGACCGCACCGAGCCAGACGACGCCCGGTACGAGCGTCCGCGTCAGGCTCCTCACCCGTCTCGACCAGGGAACGGTGAACGCGCTCATGGCTCGACGTACTCGTCCTGCATCAACAACGACAGGTCCTGCACGCCATCGATGTCGTGCAGCGCGGCCGCCAGGACAGGGCTGTGATCCTGGTCACGGAGACGGACCTCGTAGGCGTATTCCATCAGTTCGGCACCGGCGTCGCGCATGTGCAGTAGCGACACACCCGCGCAGGCCCGCTTGAGCAAGTCACGCGCCTGTTGCTCTGCTGCGCCCCCGGAGGGACAACGAAATCGCACGAGGCCACCATTTTCGCGGCGGGAGCCGAAGTTGGCCAAATGCAGGTAGCAAAGGACGGCGCAGATCACGGTCGTTCCGGCCGCTGCGCCGAGCAGGTTCTGGGTTCCCGCCGCGATGCCGACCGCGACCGAGAAGAACAGGAATACGGTGTCGCGCGCGTCCTTGACCGGCGTGCGGAAGCGGATGAGCGCCAGGGCGCCGAAGAGGCCGAAGGCGCGGGCCAAGCTGTTGCCGATCACGAGCATGACCAGCGCCACCACCAGCGACAGCACGATCAGCGACCGCGCCATCGATACCGAATAGGACGGTCCCTTGTGCGTCCAAACGTATACCCAGGCCACGACTTGCCCGAAGACGAAGGCGCCGACGAGACACAGCAGCGACACCTCCATCGATGCCGATCCCGCGGGATCAGTCAAGCTCAGCAGCTTGTTCAGGAAGTCCGTCATGCTCCGGTCGCCCGCCGCTTTGGCATATGGGTGAGGAGGTCACCCACAGTCCCGGCGCGGACCTGTCCCTTGGCGAGCGTGGTCGCGTACTTCGAGTACGAGCGGCGGTCGAGATCGAAGCGACGCACGAGCTGTTGCATCCAGCCCGGCAACGCCCCGTTGAACTTGAGTTCCAAGATGACACTGCGATCTTCGACCAACCAGCCGCCCCCCCGCACCCAGAGGTCACTCGGCAACGAGCCACGCAGAGCACGGTCGAGAGTCAGACGCGCGCCATCGCCGAATGCGCCAACGTAGGCCTGTCGGTTGTAGTCGACACGAACAACCGGTCCCAACCCTCGGCGTTGCTTGATCGCCACGAACTCTGCCACATCGGGCTGGCGCACCGTGACTTCCTCACCCGAAAGCAACGCCTTGGCGAAGGCCGAGTCCACGCTCGCACGCACCTTTTCGACGACGCGGTTGCGCCGCCTCTTGACCTCGAGAAAGACCGGGACGTCCTTGCCAAGCTTGACCGAAGGGTACGAACGCACCCGCAACTTCTCGCGGTCGCAGTTGCCCTCGAGGGTCTCGCGATAGAGCGCCAAGTCGACGCTATCGAGATACACACTAGATACAATGTATGCATGGCCGGGCAGGTCAGCCGCGTGCGGGTCCGGCTCCACCCAGGCTTGGGCCCAACGCCGAATGGCTTCGGCACGGTGATCGGACACGAGGTACTTGCACTCGAACCGGGCGCTGGCAGTGTTTCTCGGGGCTTCTGGCGTCAAAGCATTCTTCGTTAGTGTCTATCCACAACTATCACGCACGAATCTTGCGATCGTCTTGCGGCGGTGGAATCAACTCGGTTTTGCGAGCTTCGGTAGAAACTAACATGTTCCGCCGACACTAGGGATAGCGCGTTTGGAAAGTCCTTTCCTCCACCCCGCTCTTCGAGGCAATCATGCACCGAATCAACGTTCTGCTTGCCGCACTCCTCGCGTCTCCCTTTGCCGTGTCCACTAGCGCCTCGGCGCAGGACTACTACGACCCCGACACTGTTCGGGACATATACTTGACGTTCAAACAGTCGAACTGGTGGCAGTTGCTGTTGAACAACAAGGCGCAGAAGATCGACATCTCGGCCGACATGGTCGTCGACAACCAGACGTATACCAATGTCGGTGTGCGCTTCCGCGGCCAGACGTCTTACAAGTGGCTACCGCCGGCACACGAGAAGAAGAGCTTCAACATCCGCACGGATGCCTTCGTTTCGGGACAGGACCTCTACGGCTACAGCAACCTCAACCTGAACAACGGGTTTCACGACCCGAGTTTCATGCGTGAGTTTCTCGCCTACATGATCGCACGACGCTACGGGATCGCGCCGAAGTGCAACTTCGTTCGCCTGCACCTGAACAACGTCTACTGGGGCATTTACGTCAACGTACAGCAACCCAACTCCGACATGATGAAGGAGTGGTTCGGCAAGAACGACTCCAACCGCTACCGCGGATTCCCCTCGGTCGGCAACTTCGGCAACGGTCGCTGTGCCCTCACGTGGCTCGGCAATAACGTCCAGGCCTACCGCGACGCCTACGAGGTCAAGCAGGGCGATGCCATGGACCTGATGAACCTCTGCGACGTCCTCAACAACACTCCCACGAACCAACTCCAGGCCGCGTTACGCAAGGTCTTCAGCGTCGACCAGTTCTATCGCTACGCGATCGTCATGAACGCGATGCTGCAGACCGACAGCTACATCGGTTCGGGCAAGGATCACTTTCTCTGGGTGCATGAGGATCACAATGATTTCCACATGTTCCCATTCGACCTGAACGAGTCGCTCGGCGCCGAGGGTCAAGGCTCCCCGACCCTGCCCATCTGGTACAACACGACGAGGACCGACAAACCGGCGTTCACCAAGACGCTGCAGTTCCCCGACTGGAGGGCGCGCTACGTTGCACACTACCGGCACCTGGTCGAGGAGACCTTCTCGTGGACGCAGTTCAACGCAATCCTGACCAAGTATCGCGCGCTGATCTCGAAGGACGTCGCCCGCGACACCAAGAAGATCTACACCACGGCTGACTTCGACACGAACGTGACGTCCAGGGTGTGGGGTCTGGGTGGCCGGAACGGACGCTATGTCTGGATCCCAGGGATCAAGGAGATGATCGAGCCGCGTGAGAAGTACTTGAAGGGACTGCCCGAGATGAACGCGCCGAGGCCAACGCTGTCGGCGCTCGCGCATTCGCCGACGCAGCCAACCAACAAGGACACCGTCTGGGTGCGGGTCACCACGACGACGAACACGTCCAAGGTCACCCTCTTTTCGCGGTCGAAAGGCTCCTTCGTCGGGTCCACGATGTACGACGATGGCCAGCACCACGATGGCAAAGCGGGTGACTGGACCTGGGGCGCGTCGATCGCAGCGCTGCCCTACGGCACGCCCGTCGACTACTACACGATGGCCGCGACCAGTACCAACGTCGTGCGCTTCCTGCCAGCGAATGCCGAACTCACGGCCGCTGCCTACCGCGTCGACTGGCCGCACGGCACCTCGCCGATCGACCTCAACGAGTTCGTGGCCAAGAACAACTCCGGAATCCAGGACGAGAAGCAGCAATACGAGGATTGGCTCGAGCTCTACAACGCCTCCAGCCAGGCCGTGTCCGTCGCCGGCATGTATTTGACCGACGACATGACCAACGCCACCAAGTGGAAGATCCCAACCGGCTACTCGATCCCCGCCTACGGCCAGCTGCTCATCTGGTGCGACGAAGACGGAGGGCAGGGCCCCTTGCACGCCAACTTCAAGCTCGCAGCGGGCGGCGAGGAGATTGGCCTGTTCGCAACCGACGGCCAGACGCTGCTCGACACCTTTGCCTTCGGACAGCAGGAAGCCGACATCGCTACCGGCCGCCTCGCTGACGGGGGTGCGCAGTGGGTCACCTTCCCGGTGCCAACACCCTCGACGCTCAACGACCTTACCGCCTGTGGAAGCCGCGCATTCTCGGCGCTGGACTACACACGCCACCGCATCTCCATGACGGTGACCGGCCTGCCGAAGATCGGCACCACGATCACTCTTGCTTGCGGCGGTGGACCCGCCTCCGGTGCAGGGCTGCTCTACATGGCCGGCGTCCCGGCCTACCTCGACATCGGGCCGTGCGTCTTCCTGCTGAATCCCCTCGTCATGGCCGGACCCTTCCTGCTGCCGTTCGATGCACAGGGCAAGGTGAACGCACCCCTCGGCCTGCCGAACGATCCCGGCTTGGACGGCTTCCGCCTGTGGATGCAGGTCTTGAGCATCGACAGCAAGGGACTGACCGCGAGCAACGGCACCGAAACGCTGATCTGCAAGTAGCCGGCTCCACCGGCCGACTTCCGCGCTGGCCCGCAGGGCCTCGGCGGAGTCGGCCGGAAGCCGGTCGTCCTAGCCGCACGTACTAGCCGGTACGTACTAGCCGGACGTACTAAACAGCCCGGGCCTTGGCTGGCTC
>NYZE01000152.1 GCA_002685965.1 Planctomycetota bacterium
CAGGCCCCCAATGTGGTCGCCATGGCCGTGGGTGATCAAGATGGCCGAGATGCGCGGCCGGCCCAGCTCGGCGTGGTAGTCCAGGACCTGCTGGGTCCAGGAACGATAGGGCTCTCCGGCGTCGACCAACACCATGTGGTCTTTGGGGTCGCCCACAAAATATATCTGGGTCCCTCCGGGGTGCATGGCGCCGAAGGTGCTCTGGTCTTCCTGGATGTGGGTGCTGTATACGTGCTCGGCAATTTGCATATGAATCCTCGGTTGACCACGCCGCCCATCCAGCGGCCCGGTGAAAAGCGTTGGGCCAGCCGGGAGCGCTACCGGTTGGCTGTCCACGCAAGAGAGCTTTCCCGTCGGTGGATATACTCGAGGCATGGTCTCTTTACCCTGGCTCTCAGAGTGGCTCGAGAAGCCCACCAGCCGAGTCAATCCAGCCCGGTCGCCCCAGGACGGAATGTTCGACGACGAGAACCACTACGCCTCGGTCGGCCGATCGGCGTTGCGGTTGATTCGCCTCGCCTTGCTCACCGCCGGCCATGAATCGGTCGAGCGCATCCTCGATCTCGCGTGCGGTCACGGTCGCGTCCTGCGGATGCTGCAGGCGGCGTTCCCCGACGCGGAGCTGACGGCTTGTGATGTGGATCGTCACGGAGTCGACTTTTGTGCCGCCACGTTCGGAGCCACGCCGGTCTATTCCACTCCGGAGCTGCGTGCTGTCAGGTTCGACGGGACCTACGATCTCATATGGGCGGGTTCGGTGCTGACCCACCTGCCTCGGTCCCGGTGGCTGGAGTTCTCCGAGTGCGCCCTGCGGGCGCTGGAGCGCGGTGGTGTTCTGGTGTTCACCACGCATGGCCGGCGGGCAGCCATGAGGGCCCGAGCCGGCGACTGCTACTTACTTGATCCGGGCGTCATCGAAGGACTCCTGGACGAGTTCGAAAGCACCGGTTTTGCCTCTCGTGACTACCCGGCACAAAAGGGCTACGGCGTTTCCTTCGCTTCGCCGGACTGGGTTATCCGCGAGTTGCTGGGACTCGATGCGCTGCGGCTTGTCGGATTCGCGGAGGGTGCGTGGGACGAACATCAAGATGTCATCGCCGTGCAGCGAGTGTGAAACGAGATACAGGTGCGCACGAAGGCGTATCTCGTCGTAGCGAGTTAGTGATCCGGAATCGTTCTTTGCGGCTCTGAAACATGAGACTTGCGCCTACCGGACGCACCGACAAGTACAACGCACTTCCGGCGGACGCCGCTAGCGGCTCGGTTTCGCTTCGGGGTTCAGGCTGTCGAAGGCGATGTCACTTGGAGCCCAGGAGGGCCTCGCCGGCGTTTGACAGCGCCAAGCCGAGCGTGTTCGCCTTCTGGTCGATGACCAGATACTGGAAGTAGACCTTGAGGGTGCACAGCGACATCGACAGCGGGATCGGGAACTGCCGGCTCCCGTTGCCCTGAGCGTTCGTCACGGTGCCGAGCATGGCGTCGCCGCCGGCGAGGAGGCTGCATCCGGGGGCGCCGAATGGCGTCAGGTCGAGCGGCAGGTTCAGCGTGTTCCAGTTGGTCTTGGAGCCGCCGACGAACAGCACAGCGAGGCGTTTTTGCGGTGCGTGGGACAGGTCGACGGAGAACGGCAGGCCACCGACGATCGGCCGGCCCGTGTTGCTCAGCGCCGGGATCTGCGTGCCCAGGTCGCCATGGACGCGGTACTTGAACGTCCGGCCGTAGCCTATGTTTGACCATTTGTTGTTCTGGAACAGGTAGTAGAACGACTTGTTGCCGGAGCTGGTCTCTGGCAGCACGAGCTTGTCGGCGTTGTCGAAGACGATGAAGTGGATGTTGTTCTCGTCGATCACGACCGGCTTGGTCATCTTGGCGCTGTAGACAGCCGCCGTCGAACCTACGGTCACCGAGCCTGAGGCGAGGACCTTGTTGGGGAGCCCTTTGGTGTCGTAGTCGGCGATCGTGACGTTGACGGTGACGCTGCCCGAGCGTGCGCGGGTGTAGAGGTCGACCTGGCAGATATTCACCCGCGGCCGGTTGACTTCCATGATCGCGACCTTGTTCGCGGTCGTCGTTGTGTTGGCCAGCGTTTGCGTGAGGTTCTGGGAGTAGGCGACCGTGCACGCCTGCGGCGCCGTTTGGCAGCCCGTGCCGTAGGTCGAGAAGGACGCGTCGTGGGGGCAGAGCTTCTTCTTCGGGTACGGCAGCTTGCGCTTCAGGCAGGCCTGCTCCAGGTCATTGTAGTTCGGCGTGCCGTTGTTGAGGATGTTGTCGTCGTCGTCGAGGATGAAGACCTCACGCACCGCGGTCGGCTGGGTCCCTGGGGACGTGATGAAGACGTTGGAGAACAGGGTCCGCATCAACGTCACGGCCTTCGCCTTGCCGTGGGTCGCCACGAAGTTGACGCGGCAATCCCACATCCATCCCATCCAGGTCTCGCCCTGCTGGTGCACGCCGCCGCCGGCCGGGTAGGTGCGCGTGTTGAGCGCGGTGCGCAGGTTCCGGGTCGGGCTGAAGAACTTGAGCCCGACGACCGGGTCGTCGTTCTGCATGATCGCGCACGCATCCGCCATGCCCTCCTGGCACTCCCCGTACTGCAAGCCGCCGTAGGAGTCGTCGAGCCCGTGGCCCCACTCGTGCTGTACGATCGAGGAGTAGGCCATGTTCGGGCAGGTACCGCTCTTTCGGTAGAACCTCGCGTTGTTGTTCTGGTAGAAGGCGTTGCAGCTGCCACCGACGTTGACGTCAGCCGTGAACGTGTTCAGCTTGTCGAGGCCGGACTTCGACGTCATGTAGTTGCGCATGAAAAGGTTGCAGCGCGTCACGTACAGGAAAGCCGTCGACTGCGAACGATCGTACTCCGGTGCGGCCTGCGTGTAGATGACGATCTTGTTGTTGCTGCCGCTGAGCGTCAGGGTCTTCGAGAAGGTCACGCCGCTGCTCGCGGTCACCTTGCCGATGTGCTTGCCGACGAAGCGGAGCGTCACGGTGACCGAGTTGCCCGGCAGTGAGAACTTGCCGCTTGCGTCCGTGAACGTGGTGCCGATCTTGAAGTGCGGCATCGGCATGAGCGTGAGGCCCGCGTAGGGGTCGAGGTCGTTGATGGACCACGCCGAGATCGTTCCGTCGACAGTCGCGCCGTTGGTCGGCGCCGACGGATCGGGAATGACCTTGACGTAGAACTCGCCGGACTCGGCCGCCTCCGGCTGTGTGGTCGGTGTTAGCACCGCTTCGCGTAGCCGCTTGCAGCAGTTGAGTATCTCGTTGCGATACTCGAGCAACGCACCCGTGTGGGCATCGATGTATGCCCTACCGACCTTGTTGACGCTCGGAACGCCGACGTCGATGTCCCATGCGAGTCTCGGAGCAACCGGGACGCGCTGGCCGACATCGGACCAGACGACGAGTCGATCGGCGGCCTTCGGCTCGTTTGGGGCGTGCAGGTTCGCCAGCGACAGGTGGCGGCCGGCTGCCTTATGCGCCTTGGCCAGCGTGAGGGTCGGCACGACGTTGAAGTCGGCAGGCACCGGGATCGCTTCGGCGCCGAACATCGAGATGCCGCCGTTAGCGTGCACGCGCACATCGGCGCGCCCGTCGATGACCTGGAGCCCCTTGAACTCCTGCTTGTAGACGAAGACGTAGAGCCGCATCGCCGGCTCGCCCGTGATCTCGACGAACTTCGAGGCGCCGCGGCCGAGCAGGGCTGCGTAGCGCTCGAGGGTCTGCTCGGAGCGCCGGCGGGCGTCGGCCAGGTTGGCGGTCCGGCCGGGCAAGGAGAGTCCCTGTCCATAGATCGCCGTGGGCGTGCCCGTCGCCGGACTCCACTCGACGGCCCACTCGGTTCCGTGCTCGCGCACGAACGCGTCCCAGGCGACGTTGGTGGTCTTCTGTGCCAGCGCGGAAGAGGCCAGAGTGCTGAGCAGACAGGGAAGCAGCCAAGAGTTCATCGAGCGACCTTCATCAAGGGGCCGGGAGAAAGGGGGACAAGGACACCTTTTTTATAGCGGATTTCGGTCCGCGTTGCCCACGAGCAGCAGGGGAGGCCCGCTGTGTCCCGCTCGAGGTGCAGGTTTGGTTACGGCTTTGTCAAGCTGAGCCCGCCCGATGCAGCCTGATATAACAAACCCATGATCATTGGTCTGACGGGGCGCAACGCCACGGGCAAAGGGGAGGCGGCCGAGTTCCTGAAGGAGAAGGGGTTTCTCTTTCTCTCGCTGTCGGACGTCATCCGCAAAGCCGTCATGGAGCGTGGGCTAGCGCCCACTCGCGACAATCTGATCGCGACTGGGCGCGAGTTGCGTGCGCGCCACGGCACGGGCTACCTCGCCGAGAGGATCATGGAGCAGATCGAACCCGGCCAGAACTACGTCGTCGATTCGTTCCGGCACGAGGACGAAGTGGGGGTGTTTCGCAGGGCTTCCGACTTCCATCTCCTGGCCGTGACGGCGCAGCAGGAGATCCGCTTCGACCGGATCAAGGCGCGCAACCGCGAGAACGATCCGCAGACCTACGAGGAGTTCATCGAGGTCGAGAACGCAGAGTCGACGAGCCTGCAAGCCGAAGGGCAGAACCTGACGGGGACCGAAGCCCGCGCAGACCACAGCGTCACGAACAACGGCACGGTCGAGCAGTTTCGCGAGCAGCTCACGGAGCTGGTTCCGAGGCTCATGGCCAAGATGGAGCGGCCCGGCTGGGACGAGTACTTCATGCGCATGGCGCAGGTCGCTGCTCTTCGCAGCAACTGCGTGAAACGCAAGGTGGCCGCCGTGATCGTCCGTGACAAGCGCGTCATCTCGACGGGGTACAACGGCACGCCTCGCGGCACCAAGAACTGCTACGAGGGCGGCTGCCCACGCTGCAACAACCTCGCGGACAGCGGCACCAAGCTCGACGAATGCCTGTGCTCCCACGGCGAAGAGAATGCGATCACGCAGGCCGCCTATCACGGCGTGAGCGTGGCCGGCTCGACGCTCTACACGACCTTCGCCCCGTGCCTGATGTGCACGAAAATGATCATCAACGCCGGCTTGCACGAGGTCGTCTACAACATGGACTACCCGCTCAACGACACCTCGTTCGCGCTTCTCAAAGGGGCCGGCGTGACCTGCCGCAAGCTCCGCGTGGAGTAAGAGCGTGGAGTAAGAGCGTGGAGTAAGAGAAGAGGGGCCAAGACGTTGTCTCCAGTCATCGTGGGGAGCGCATGCGCTCCCTCTGGACGTTCCAAGGAGGACCCACCATGTTGACCTGCAAGCGCAAGCTACCCCTCGCCCTGCTTGGCGCGGCGCTCTGCGTTGGCGGCACCACGTCCGCGCAGGCGGACACGCGCCCGGCTGGGCAAGGCAAGGCCCCCAAAGACATCGCCGACGTTGCTTCGGTCGAGAGCCATGCCGGTGCAGACAAGGACAAGACCTACTTCTTGATCGGACACGACGCGAAAGCGAAGGCCCCGAGGTCGGGCTACAGGCTGATGCTGGTGCTTCCCGGCGGCACAGGTGCTCGCGACAAGGAGTCCTTCTGCAAGCGGATCTACAAGTTTGCGCTGAGCAGCGATTACATCGTGGCTCAACTCGTGTCGAAGATGTGGAGAGATGATCAGAAGATCATCTGGCCGAGGGAGAAGAAGCGCGTCGCGAAGATGAAGTTCTCTACCGAGGAGTTCATCGATGCCGTCATCGAGGACGTCGAGTCACAGATCAAGATCGACCGGAGTCACATCTTCACGCTGACGTGGTCCTCGTCGGGGCCAGCAGCTTACGCAGCAGCGCTCGCGAAGAAGTCTCGGATCACCGGCTCCTTCATCGCGATGTCGGTATTCAAGCCGCTCCAAGGGCGTCTCAAGCTCTCGAACGGCAGAGGGCGCAGCTTCTACATCTACCACTCCGAAACCGACAGGCGTTGCCCGATACGGATGGCACGTGATGCCGAGGTGAAGCTGACCAAGGCGAAAGCGAAGGTCGAGTTCGCAACGTACTCCGGTGGCTACACCTTGGGGCACCCTCGTGTGTGGTTGGACATGAAGAAGGGCGTCGCGTGGCTCGAGAAGAACCACAGCAAGGCGAGGAAGCACAAGAAGCCGAAGAAGAGGAAAGCGCTTCGACCTTCTAAGAGACCTTCTAAGAGGCCTTCTGAGAGGCAGATGGCCCCATAGACACCGAGCAGAGCGGCATCCACAAAGCTGGCAAGAAGATCGCCGTGCGCCCCGAGTCGATTTACCCTTGCGACCCATGCGCTCCACGATCTCACGTCTGTCGATCCCGGTACTGGTCGCCATCGCCGGGCTGCTTGTCCCGCTGCCCGCGCAGGAAGCGGCGGAGGTCGGTGAATGGGTCGACCTCTTCGATGGCAAGACGCTGAAGGGTTGGACGCGGCTCAACGGCACCGCGAAGTACCGCGTCGTCGACGGCACGATTGAAGGCACGACCGTCAAGGGCAGTCCCAACTCGTTCCTCTGCACCGACCGGTTCTACGGCGACTACGAACTCGTGTTCGAGGTGAAGCTCTTCGACGACGCCCTGAACTCCGGCGTCCAGATCCGCAGCCACAGTTATCCGGCCTATCGCAAGGGGCGTGTGCACGGCTATCAGGTCGAGGTCTCGACCAACGGCAATGCCGGCTTCATCTACGACGAGGCGCGGCGCGGTTGGCTGAGCAAGAAGCCCGAGGACGAATACCGGCGCGGCTCATTCAAGAAGAGCGAGTGGAACCGCTACCGCGTCGTGTGCAAGGGATCGTCGATCAAGACCTGGATCAACGACATCGCGCTCGCCAACCTCACCGACTCGCGCACCGCGAATGGCTTCATCGGCCTGCAGGTGCACGGAGTAGCGGGTGATCCGAAGTGGCGCGTCGCCTGGCGCAACATCCGCATCCGCGAGCTCGGTGACGGCGGCGGGTGGTCGAAGCTGTTCAACGGCCAGGATCTCGAGGGTTGGAAGGTCAACCAAAACCCGGAATCGGTGCGCGTGGAAGACGGCGCGTTGGTCGTTGGCGGCAAGCGCGCACACGTCTTCTATGACGGCGAGGTGTACTCACACAGCTTCAAGAACTTCGTGTTTCGCGCGAAGGTGAAGACGCTGCCGAAGGCCAACTCTGGGATCTACTTCCACACCGAGTTCCAGAAGCGCGGCTGGCCGTCTATCGGCTACGAGTGCCAGGTGAACAACTCGCAGCGCGACTGGCGGCGCACCGGTGGTCTCTATGCGATCCAGGACGTGCGCGAAGCGCCGGCCAAGGACAACGAGTGGTTCGACATGGAGATCACCGTGCGCGGCAAACACGTGACGGTGGCGGTCAACGGAAAGACCACCGCGGACTACACCGAGCCTGAGAGTCCGAAGCGTCCGAGGAACATGGCGCAGCGCTTGCTCTCCCGCGGCACTTTCGCAATCCAGTGCCACGACCCGGGCAGCGTCGTGCACTACAAGGACATCAGAGTGAAGGCGCTACACGAGGGGCCGCCGGTGCTGCACTCGAACACGGTGATCTGGGAAGGCGAGCCGGGCGTCGGCAAGGGCAAGCACATCGTCTTCATCGCCGGTGACCACGAGTACCGCGGCGAGGAAGCGCTGCCGGCGCTCGCGCGGATTCTCGCCAAGCACTACGGCTTCAAGTGCACCTTCCTGGTCACGATCGACAAGGACACCGGGTACATCCAGCCGGGTAGCAACCACATCACCAACCTCGAAGCGTTGAAGACCGCTGACCTGATGGTCGTCGCGCTGCGCTTCCAGCACTTCGCTGACGAGCAGATGCAGCACATCGAGGACTACCTCAAGTCGGGGCGCCCCGTGCTCGGGCTGCGCACGTCGACGCATGCGTTCAACGGTCTCAAGGGCAAGTTCGCAAAGTACAACGAGAGCTACAGGGGTGAGGAGGCTGGCTGGAGATTCGGCTTCGGCGAGCGGATCCTCGGTGAGCACTGGGTCGGGCACTTCGGTCGCAACCACCAGCAGAGTTCGAATGTCGTCCCGGAGATGGCGCAGCAAGGGCACGCGATCCTGCGCGGAGTGAAGCGAGCGCACGCGGTCAGCGGTGGTTACGTCGGCCACCCCGTGGACGGCAGCACCATCCTTGCGCGTGGTCATGTCCTCGACGGGATGGGGCCGGACGCGCCGCCGACCCAGAACGAGAAGCAGCAGACGCGACACCCGGTGGCGTGGGTGCGCAACTACGAGCCCGACCAGCCGAAGTCGCGGGTGTTCGCGACGACCCACGGTGCCTCGGAGGACATCCTGAACGACGGCTTTCGGCGCATGCTGGTCAACGCCCACCTCTGGTGCCTCGGCATGGAGGATGCGATCAAGTCGGACAGTCCGATCGACTTCGTTGGTCCCTACAACCCAGCGACGTACAGCTTCGGTGGCTATCGCAAGGGCGTGAAGCCGGGAGACATCGCCGGCTTCGACACGCCGATCTACGATGCGACCAAGAGCGCCGCCAAGCCGCCGGCGAAGCCGCCGCGGCGGAACCGGAACAAGAAGATCGTCCAACGCATCCGCGAACGAGACAGATTCGCAGACTTCTGAACCTACGGGGACCTGCAGGCCGGCTTTGCGGACGCG
>NYZE01000153.1 GCA_002685965.1 Planctomycetota bacterium
ATGGCTGAAGGGGAGAAAGGGAACGCTCGTATACGGTCGGGCGGGCGTCTGTCGACGCCAGGTATACTGTATAGACCAGGGGGCAAACCCCACTTTTCTAACTTGTGGAGCAGAGGGATTGTCGCATCTTCCTCGTGCTCGGAGGTGAAGAGACACTCACAGGGTCAAGCAGTACTCCGCACTTGGGTGCTACGTACTGGTGCCCAGTGGACTCTCGTTGCGATGCGGGGCGATCGGAGGGCTCTGTGGCGTTATCCCGGTGGCCGTACTTCGTGCGGACTGGGGACGTCGCATCCCTGCGGAGCTCTGGTTACTCGGCTTCCCGAACGGTTGGCCGTACTACGTGCGGAACCGTCGGGAAGTGGGCGGGTACCTTAACCGGCATCGGGAGTCTGCACGGTGCACAAGGTGGGTGTAGTGAGTCGGGTTGGTACGGTGGGTACGGAACCCCACTGACGAGGCGTTTTGGAAAACCTCGGGGATGGCCGTACCATTTTGGCTCACGGACTCAAGACCTACCGATGCGGTGAAACGCAAGATGGTAGCAGAGCCGTGAACCTTTCGGGGGGATCGGTCTCTGTTGCCTTGCCGCAGGATGGCGCCGAAGGCTGTCGCCAAGTTCACGCGGGCAGTGCTGGAGGAGCACACCAGGGCGGAAGTAATCGCCATCGCCAAAAAGGAGCGGGACGCAGGGGCCCGGCCCAAGATCGGGAGTCTGTCGAGAGCGACGAGTGAAATCATCGACGACTTGATGCGGATCAAGATCGCGGCACCTGCGGTCGACGAGCGCGAGCGGGTGGCAGCGCGTCGCGCGGAGCTCGAGGACGAGCTGGCCGCGCTGAAGATCGCCGAGGCGGCTGAGAAGCCGGCCCCGGAGACGCGTCCGCCACCGCGCCCGAAGCTCGAGGAGCCGAGCAAGCTGCCGGACGACCCGGATGAGGACACGTACGAGGTCTGGCGGATGGAGTTGGAGCACTGGACCGAGACCTACGGGCAAGACTACGAGATTCGCTATATGGCGAACGCAGTGCTCAAGGTGCTCGGGGTGAAGACCAAGAAGCTCGTCTTCAATACGATCCCGAAGGGCCAGATGAACATCGAGTCGATCATGGCAGTGCTGACCGGGGAGTACGGTGGCACCGAGTGCTTGCGCACTCGCGACGCGGTGGGGGCCTATCGTCGGTGTCGGCGTGGGGCGAAGACTCTGCACGCGCATCTCGTCGAGTGGAAGCGGCTGCGCACGGAGGCCATGAGCACAGGTGACCTCCTCCCGCAGCGCGCCGATGCTCACGATCTGCTGGACTCCGCCGAGCTGACCATTGCGCAGAGTCAGATTGTCCTCGGACAATACGAGGAGCGCATGGAGGCGGCGGAGGCCGCGGGCAAGGAGTTCGACGGGCTGAAGTGCATGATGGATCGGCTGAAGACGCTGGAACAGGCGTTCGCCCACGGCGGCGGCGGAGCGAAGAAGAAGGACCGCGGCGAGACGGCGATGATCGGTGAGAGTGTGGCCCCAAAGTGCCAGACCTGCGGCAAGACGCACAAGGGGAAATGCTGGCACGCGCCTGGCGGCAACCCCGGCAAGGGGAAAGGCCAGGGCAAGGGAGCCCAGCAGAACAAGTGGCGCACAGACAAGAAGAACAGTCAGGGCCGCAAGCAGACGAAGGGCTCTGGGAAGGGTTCCGGAGACTGGAAGTGTGCCTGCGGGTGGCTGGTCTTTGGCAGGAGCCAGGCCACGTTCTGTGGGAAATGCGGCTCCAAGAAACCGGACGGCGCGAGTGGTGGCGCCGACAAGAAGGAGCGCACGTAGGGACAGCGCGCCCCCTGCGGGTGCCCACTCGCAGGAGAGGTGACGCTGCCGCCTACTGGCGGTGCAGGGCAGGAGCATTCGGATGGACGCGGACCCAAGGTGAACACGGTGCTGATGAGCTCGAGTTCGGAAGCCTTGAAGGTAAACACAGCGTCGGATTCCGGTGTGTGCCACACCATGCCAAAGGAACAGCAGTACGAATGTGGGGTGTTCAGCTTGTACGGGCGTCAGGTTGGACTCGCATCGCTCGGCGCGCGGCAGAAGAACGATGGCATCTACGTGGATAGTTGCTATACGGGAACAGTTCTCATCGGAACTGCGCGCTGGGAGTCGATCAAGGCGCGGTGCACGCCTCGCAAGGCGGAGCACGACATCACCATCCGCTTCGGCGGTGGCGCGGCCAAAGCGGTGTCCGCGTGGGTGGTGGACATGCGGATCGGCGACATCACGACCGAGGTGAAGGTAGTGGTGGTGCGAGGGCACCTCCCGATGCTGCTGGGAGAGCAAGGCATGGAGAAGTTCGCGATCGACTTGCGAGGCGCAAAGCGGATCGTCGAACAGAACGGACACACGCTGGGCAGCTGGAAGGTCGGCGAGATGCCGATGGTCCAACTGCAGCTGCAGAAGAACGAGAACGATCAGTGCATGGCAGGGGCGGAGCACGCAGCGACGGACGCGTGCAGCCGGCCGAGCATGGGGATCGTTGGGGAGAAAGCGCGGCAGCTGAAGCTCGCGAATGCGGGCAAGCGCGCGCAGAACCTCACGGACGTGAACAAGGTCGCGATTGATGATTGTTGCAAGAAGGATGGTTCTCAGAAGATTGATGATACTCACGAGTCGACAGATGGTTCTCGGATGGACACGGCTGTGGACGACACTCGGGTGAACACAGACGATGCTCGGGTGAACACAGACGATGCTCAGGTGAACACAGACGATACTCAGGCGAACACGGATGATGCTCAGGTGACGACGGGCTGGCGCACGGTTCCTACCAAGCCGCGGCGCACGAGCGCGCGTCGCGAGCCGGCTCGGGAACCGGCGTGCTCACCAACCTCTCCCAGCACTGGGCGATTCGATGTGCTGATGGGCGAGGACGACGCGGGCGACGCGGACACGGAGGGCGAGATCGCCGAGGACCTGGCGGACTCCAGGCCCAAAGCCAAGATGCAGAAGTACAAGGCGTACCAGATGCCCGTCAAGCAACTGACGAAGATCCACCGGACGAACCACTCGACGGTGAGCCGGATGATGACGTTTCTTCAGTCTACCGTGGGCGCGGCGGAGCGCAGCGCAGCGGAGAATGAGAAGCTCAAGGGGAAGTTGCTCGAGGTGGTCGAGTCATGCCGCTCCTGTGGCGTGCACGAGCCATCCGGCGACACGCATCCGCCTCACGTCCCGGACCTCAACCTCAAGTTCAATGAGAAGCTCTGGCTCGACATGGCGAACTTGGACAGGCACCTTCGCTTCGAAGTCCTCATCATGGTGGATGAAGCGGAAGCGGAGGTGGCCATGGAACTAGTGGTCGAGCCCACGGCGAGCAAGTGCTGGGATGCGTACTACGCGAGGTGGGGGTCGCTCCGGGGGCACCCGGGTGAGATGGTGTCTGACGGTGGTGGGGAGCTGGCAGGACCCGCGTTCGGCGACAATGCCGACGGGGCAGGCATCCTGCGGACTCTCACGCCCGCCAAGAGTTCTCCGAGTCACGGACGCGTGGAGCGAGTGATTCGCACTGTGAGGCACAGCCTGGATCGGCTGAAGGAGGACGAGCGGACGGCGGCTTGGGTGGAGTCGGACTATCGACGAGCAGTGCAGACGATCGAGAACGGCATCAGGAATGAAGTCGGGTTGTCATCTGGTGGCACGATGTCGACTGCATCGGTGCGCTCTACGGGCCGGTGCAGCTCGGTACACCGGAACGTGCTGGACATGGGTGCGGCGGAAGCCGAGAAATCGGAGTCCGTGGACAAGGTCGTGGCCTTGGCGAAGAAGGTGTATCGCGAGGCGATCGCGTCCCGGACACTCCGGGAGATTCTGCACTCAAAGCCACACGCCGATGATGATGCGCCGGAACTGAAGATCCCTGCAAAGAGCTTGGTCGAGGTCTACCGCCCGGAGACCGTGGGGAGGAGCGGCGGACGACGCGCCCCGGGCTGGCATGGCCCGGCGCGATGCGTCTGCTGGGTGTCTACGTCGGAGACGAGTGATGCCGGCTACTATCACGTCGATCATCGCGGAGAGCTGCTGCGCGTGCACAAGGGGCACTGCCGATTGTGGAAGGCGCAGCAGGGGGCACAGCGCACGGTGCAGGCCAACCCGAGGGATGTGGACACCACTGCGGGGCGATCTGCGAGCGGCGCTGACCACGGTAAGCCAGGGAACGATCAGCATGAGCGGAATCGTTCTTCGGCTGACCCGGAACCGCAAGATCCACCAGGGCCAGCTCGTGACGGGGCCCCACCCGTGGCCGACAGTGATTCGCCGGGCGTCGTGGCTCATGATGACGGCGCTCCGCCCGTTGATGCAGTCGGTACTCCACACAAGGCCGATGGCGAAGCTCTACCAGAGCCGGAACCGGCGAACGATCAGCCGAAGCTGAATCGTTCTCCGGCTGAGCCAGCACCTGAGCGGTGCAAGGCATGCCGCGACAAGGCCGCAGGCAGGCGGAGGCGAGTGGCGCACGTCGGCACCTGCCCACACGCACAAGCTGGGTTGGCGGCGGCTGAGGAGTTCCTCGTGCACGACTCATCGGATGAATCCGGACCAGACGAGGAGCTGGAGTACATGGGCGATGGGCTGTTCTGCCCCCGGTGGCGGACGGAAAGCTCGTTCCTGTCCATCTTCGACGAACTCGAGAGGAGGCTCTGTCCGTGGCAACCCACCAACGTGGTGACGGTTGGGGATGAACTGCGGGAGGACGACGCCGACGACGCGGAGTACATTCCTTGTCTGTTTGCTGGAAGCATGGATGCCTACGCGTACAAGTGGAGTGATCTCTCCGCCGAGGAACAGGCGCGTGCGTGGGACCGCGCCTTTGAGGACTACGACTCCACGGGGTCGTGGGAACGCGGAACGGAGCAGACGAAGGAAGCTCTGCAGAGGCGAGGCATCAAACCGATGCGAGGGCGCGCGGTCGAGAAAGCGAAGTTTGCGGACGGCGAACTCATCGGCCGTGTTCGCTGGACACCGAAGGGCTTCATGCAGAGGCTATGGAAGGATGGCGCTTGGCAGATGATCGAGAAATCGGCGACGGAATCGCCCACCGTCCACCGGATCACTTCGCGCACCCTGGACGTGGTGTGCAAGATGAGAGGGCTCAAGCTCTTCGTGCTAGACTTCTCTGAGGCATTCTTCCACTCCGAGCTCTTGGCATCGGTCGAGGCGGAGAGTGAAGACCAGCTGTGGGTCGAGGTACCTGCGGGGGATGTGAAGTTCAAGCGCACGAACGAGAACGCTGCGGCGCACGAGCTCTATAAGACGGGTGGACTAGTGTTCCGGAAACTGCTGCGAGAAGTACCTGGCACCAAGAGCGCACCGCGGAGCTGGTATGAGAGTATTATGAACTATCTCCTCGACCAGTGCGGCGCGACGCAGTCCAAGGCGGACCCTTGTGTGGTGTACTTCACGGACACGCATCTGGAACACAACGGCGAATTCGACACCGATTTGCGATCTCCATATTGCGGATATGCAGCCCTGCACGTCGACGACATGAAAGGACGGGCGACGCCCGAGATGATCGAGTACCTGTCCAAGACGCTCAAGGAGAAGTACAAGGTCACGGTCAAGGTCGTCGAGACGGGCGAGGTTTGCGAATACGTAGGGGAGCGCTATCATGAGTACGAGGACTACACCGAGGTCGACCAGGAGCAGTACTGCAAGACCAAACTCGCGGAATGCTCCTTGGAACAGGGCAGGTGGAAGCTGAAGTCAGCAGCAGCAACGGATGACGAGCTGAGCAACTACCGCACCACATTGGGGCAAGCAATGTGGGTGACGTCCCATGGTCGGGGAGAATTGCAATACGAGACTTCCTATGGTGCGTCTGCGGTGAACTCTCTTCGTATCGGCGACATCACGAGGCTCAACAAGTCTGTACGCTTGCTCAAGGACCCGCGGTTCAGCTACCGGGTGAAGCTCCCGAAGCTGTCCATGCAGTCCGAGACTTTGATCAGAGCAGTCGTCGACGCGGGAGAAGGAGAGCAAGGTTCTGATGTCTGGGAGAAGGCTTATGGGGGCAGACTGTTGGGTCTACACCAGCCCGACACTGGCCTGTTCGCGACACTGGAAGTCCGGGCAGGGAAGTTGGGCCGGGTCACGCATTCAAGTTTTGACGGGGAATCCGTCAACGCAATTGAAGCAGTTGACGTGGCGCTCGCTGTCCAGTACCTCATCGCGGAGTACGAGAATGGGGTACAGGTGAGTCGCGACAAGCGACTCGAGATGCTGATTCATGGAGAAACGGATCCTGATGCAAACCGTCGGGTTCTGCCGATTCAGTTGGATACGGACAGCAAAAGCCTTGTTGACCGCGTGGAGAGTGCGAAACTCGACAGCCAGATGTCCAAGCGACGGAAGGCAGATGTGGCTGACCTTCAGGAGTTGCGTTGGTTGAATCTTCTGAAGCGTCTTCGCCACGTCGCTGGAAAGTCGATTCCGGCGGACTGCTTGACTAAGCCGAAGGTGATCACCAAGGAACCCATGCACCGACTGGTGACGATTCTGAAAACAGGTCTCTACGAGCCTGTGAGTGCGTGAATGAGAACCACATGACTTTGAGGGAGGGGGTTCCTCACGCGGAATCCTCCCCAAGAACGGCGCAGCGGGACGTTTTTAAAAACGCCGCAGCGGGACGTTTTTAAAAACGCCGCAGCGGGACGTTTTTAAAAACGGCGCAGCGGGACGTTTTTAAGAAC
>NYZE01000154.1 GCA_002685965.1 Planctomycetota bacterium
GCAGTTGTTTTAGAGGCAGCTTTTTTTGAGCCGCAGGTTATAGCTACTAGCGCTCGTGCACATAACCTTCATAGTGAAGCAAGTTATCGCTTTGAGCGTGGCGTTGATCCGATGGGCGTCGAACGAGCGAGCCGACGCGAGCGCGTCCGCAACCCAGGGTGACTCCGCCAACCAACTGGCAATCGGCGGCGCAAGCCCGAGCTTGCGACCACCGCGCAGCTCTTGCGGCAGGAACCGCGCCAGCACGGCGCGCGTCGCGAGCTTGCCACGCGCTTCGCCCGTCGCGCGCACCCAGCGACGCGCCCAGGCGAGGAGGTGCACGTCGAGGAAGGGCGAGCGCGCTTCGACGCCAGCAACGAGGCTGCCGAGATCGAGTTTTGGGCACAGATCCCATGCGAGGTACTCACCGACGTCCAGTTCCCGCGCGTCGATCACTGCTGAATCCGAAGTCCGCGCCGCGATACTGCGCGGCGCAACCCCAAAGAGCCGCTCGACGTCGGCCTGCTCGGCAATCGCCAACAGCTCGCCATAGTCGCCGTCGACCGCCCGCGCGAGGCGGGGCAGGGCACGCCGGCCGGTAGCGCGCGCACAGCCGTTGACGACCATCGGCGGCAGAATGTCGCGTGCCAACCGCGCCCAACCGATCGCTCGCTGTCGGCGATAGCCGAGGAAGAGCTCGTCGCCACCCTCACCCGAGAGCACGATGCCGATGCCGCGCTGGCGCGCCTGACGAGCCAGCGCAACGACGGCCAGGAGCGACGGATCGCCCAGCGGCACGCCAGCGTGGCGCACGAGGTCGGGCAGCTCGTCGAGCAACGAGTGGTCCACCGATCGCCGGTCGTGGGGGAGGCCGAGGTGTCGCGCCGTGCGCGCTGCCCGTGCGCCTTCCGCGGAGCCGCCCACGAAGTCGAGGCTCAGGCACAGCGGCCGTGCGCCGCGCTCCGACAAGAGCGCCGCGATCAAGCTCGAGTCGACACCGCCGGACAAGAACACGCCGACTGGGCGGTCGCCGTGCAAGCGGGAGCCAACGGCGTCACGCAGCAAGGCCAGCAGGGTTTCTTCGCTTCGTTCGGCGGCAGGCGGCATGTCGGTGCTCGCTTCAGCCGTGCGGCCGTCACCGTAGTACGCCCGGAAGGTGCCGCGTGGAAACGCCCGCAACCTCGAAC
This sequence comes from Planctomycetota bacterium, assembly GCA_002685965.1. Taxonomy (GTDB): domain Bacteria; phylum Planctomycetota; class UBA1135; order UBA1135. The sequence goes on from NYZE01000154.1 coordinate 1,167, forward strand.
CGAAACAGCTGCGCTCGAGATTGAGGAAGCCAAAGCGGACGAACGTCGCAAGGTCGACCGAGTCGATGCCGTTTGACGGCTCCCCAACGAGCATGCGCAGCGCGGCGACCGTGCTCGCAAACGCCGGGAAGGGCCTTCCCGGGCCAACGAACAGTGGCTTCTCACCGAAGGGATCACGCCCGAGGACAACGGAGTCCTCGGCCTCGTCGCGGATCGCGAACGCGAACTGGCCGCGCAGCCCGGCCAGGCCTGGCAAACCGCGTGAGCGGTAGAGACGCAACGGCAACTCGGCATCGTTTTGTGTGGCACAAGCTTCGCCATGTCCCGCCAACACGCGCCGCAGACTGTCGGGCGCAGCAATGCTGCCATTCATGACGATCGCGAGCCGTCGACCGGGCTCGCCGATCACCAGCGGTTGCCAGGCAGCCTCATCCGTGATCGCGAGTCGACGACAACCAAGGGCGAACCCCGCGAGTTGGTCGGACCCTTGCTGGTCCTGGCCGCGGTGTGCGAGCGAGTCGAGCGCACCAGCGAGCCGGTCGTCTAGGACGCCAGCGTGACCCGCGATGCCGCACATATCGCACGCGCCGTATCAAGGATCGTCCGATCGAGATCAATCTCCGGCCAAGAGCCGAGCAGCTCGCGCGCCAGAGAAGTGTCCGGCACGCGATGCCGACAGCGTGTCGTTGGCGCGCCGTAGCGCTCGACGTCGGACACGTGTTCGATCGGCGAGCGACTGTCCAGCACCGTGCGCACCCGTTCAGCGAGTGCACGCATCGTGACCGACTCGGTGCCTCCGAGATTGACGATGCGAGCACGTGCCGCGGGCTCGCTCGCCAGCGCCAGCAACCCCGACACGGCATCGTCGACGTGCTGGAAACACCGCACGTCGCTGCCATCGCCAACCACGGGTAGCGGAAGCCCTTCGAGGGCGCGTTCGACCAGCGTGGGCAGGACCATGCCACCGGCCGAGTCCTGCTCGGGGCCGGCAACGTTGAACAACCGCGCAATGCGTCCGTTGCCGCCGCGCTGGCAAAAGTCGAGCACCAGGGACTCCGCAACGAGCTTGCTCTGCGGATACGCCGCTCGCGGCCACGCGCCATAGTCGCCCGGCAAGCTGCGACGCTCGTCGAGCTTCTCGCCCTTACCGTCACCGTAGACCTCCGACGACGAGGTGAAGACGACCGTCGCACCACGGTCGAGCGCCGCCCGCAGCACCGCCTCGGTCCCCTCGACGGTCGTCGACCAGGTGTCCTCGGGGGCCCGCAGCACGTTGGTCACACCGACCACGGCGGCGAGATGAAACACAATGCCGCGCTCAGGAACGAGCGCATCCAGGTCGGCGTGACGGATATCGCTGCCGAGCGAGAGGTCGCACTGCTCGACGTCTATACCGAGGCCGCGCAGCCGACCAACGAGCCGCCGACCGACGAAGCCGGCCGCACCCGTGACGAGAGCTCTGTCTGCCCACGACGCCATTCCAACCCCTCCGACGAGCCCGATGAGCACTTCTTGCGCTCCGACTGCGGGTCAGCGTAGGGGACCGGCCCCCTGGACCCAACAGCGGACGACGACGTCTCGCCTACAAACCGCCGATCGTGACCGTGCCGCCGTTCGAGAACGTCAGGTCCAGCGCATTGGCCCCCCGGTCGAGCACCATCCACTGGTTGTGCCAGCCCAGTCCCCACAGACCCTTGTCATTCGGGACCGCGTAGCGCACCCAACCCGTGCCGCTGGCGTTCGTCGCAACCCCGGACACGAAGTCGACGGACACGAGCAGGCTACAACCCTTGGCGCCGAACTTTGTCAGGTCGAACGGAAGGCTCAGGGCACCCCACTTGGTCTTCGAGAATCCCATGAACAGCGTGGCAGCGGTGTTCGCGGGAACATTGCCGACTGTCACGTCGAAGGACCTGCCCGTGATCGGCCGGCCGTTGTTGCCAATCGCCGGATCCCGGTCTACCGCTCCCTTGTAGCCGAAGCTAAACACGAGGCCGTAGCGATGCTCGACGGCACCCGTCGTCGCGTTGACGCCGTCCGTCGAGTAGAGCCGCGCCGTGCCCGCGTCGCCCGCGTGTGCATCCACCGGATAGAGCAAGCTGGCTGCACTCGAGTTGCGGATCTCGACCAGGAGGTTCTTGCCAATGGGCTGCGTCCATCGCCACGGCGTCGTCCATGGAATCTGGACGTGGAACCTCCGCGGATTCGCGTTAGGCCTCATCGCTGGGTAGTCGAAGCGCCCCTTGAACACCGTAGTTTGTGCACCGTCTATGTTCGCGGCGAAAGACGTGGACAGAGTCGCCGCAGATTTCCCACTGAGACTCACCCTGACTTCGAGGTTCTGCACACCGCCCGGCGCGGTCGCCCACGGTGCCCGGTAGGCATGGTTGAGGAACTGGCGCCCCACACCGACCTGGTCGCGATCGAACACCTGTTGATAGCGCATGTTGGCGCGGCCGACGCCGGAGTAGTTGTTGCTGTTGCCCATCAACAACTGCATCGACGTCGGCAACACGACTCCGGGGTTACCTTTCGTGCCCGGGCAGCCAGCACCGAAGGTCTCGAACTGGCCGGCCGGTGGGAGTGGGCTCGTGACGAAGCACAGGACGAGACCGAAGCTCCGGTCGATCGTCCCGGTGGGAGACGTCGGACCGCTGTTCGCGTAGCAGCGCGACACGTTCGAATCGCCCCTGTACGCATCGACGTAGTAGAACACCTCGTTCGCGACCGCACTCGTGTTGAGGATCTCGAGCAGCAGGTTCTCGCCAAGGCGGCCAGGCCACAGCCATGGCTTGGACCAAGGGACCAAGATCTGGAAGTGCTTGACGTCGGTGTTCGGCAGCATCGCCGGGTAGGTGAAGCTGCCCTTGAACACGGTCGTCTGTGGGCCGCCGATGTTCCACGCAAAGGTCGCCGACATGAGCGACGGCGGGATCTTGCTAACACTCAACTTGATCTCGAGTTGCTGCGTGCCCCCTGCATCGCGCCTCGCATTGTTGCGATAGCCGTGCCCGTACAGAGTTCGCGCAGCGCCGACCTCGAGGCCATGGAAGACCTCCTGGAAGCGTTGGTTCGGGCGACCGATGCCATAGTAGTTGTAACTGTTGCCCCAGCGGGTGCGCATCGACGCCGGCAGGATGATGCCGTTGCCATCATGCTGCCCGGGGACGAACGACGTGAGCAACAGGAGCGCGATGGGTGCAGCGTTCATGTCAGCGCACCACCAAGGGCACGGCGTTGCTCGTCAGATCGAAGCTGGGGCGACTTGGATCGATCACGACAAAGGCGTGATGGAGCGACAGCCCAATCAGCGAATACGCGAGCGCTGCCGGCAGAGCGATGCGCGCTTGGCCCGTTCCAGCCCGAGCGTCGAGCAGACCGAGCGAACCGATGACGAAGGCGTTGGGGTGTGCGAGCGTGAAGGTCAACCAAGGATCGGGATTGAGCGGCAGGACGTGGTTGCTCAGCCTCAATCCGGGCGAGGTCCCGGCGGCCGAAGACAGCAGGACGTAGGCCTTGTTCGCATGTGTTGTTCCGGCGTCGAGGTCGTAGTCGACAAGGGCAACCCGCCCAAGGCGCTGCGGATAGAGCGCGCAACGACTCGCCGTGAGTGGGCGCGCCACCTTGAACTGCGTGGGGAGGAAGGCCTCACGGATCTGTGACGCCGTCGCGTAGGCGACAGAGGTCTTGCCGTTCAACGCTGCGTCGATATGCGTCAGCACATCATCGAACTTGGTGAAGTTCGCCGAGGCCGACTCCTCGTGGAAGGACAAGCACACGACCGTCGACGTCCCGTTGGCCGCCACCGCGACGTGTCGATCGAACACCGCCTTCATCTCGGCGGCCGTGACCATCCAGTCGATCTTGCAGGTCTGCACGAGTTCCATCAGCGGCCCGCGCGAGCACGCCAAGTAGGGAGGCTTGCCGGCAGGCAGAATCGATGTCTTCGACACGAGGTAGGGCCTCGTCATCTCCGTGACCGTCGCATCCCAACCAGACAGCGACGGCCAGCACCCACCGAAGTTGCGGCCGAACTTGGCCGCGACGGGGTAGGCCGCCGCGCTGACCGTGAACCCGAGGTCGGTGATCACACCCTGAAGCGCGACGCTCGTCGTGTAGAAGCCCGCGCAGAACGTCTTGAGCGGTGGCAGGCCGCGTGAGCGCAGGATCGTGACCCCGCGCTCAATCACGCGGTGGATCTCGGGTCTGCCATAGGAGCTGATCGGTACGCGGTAGCCGCTCGAGTCACTGCCACAGCTCACGCTCGGCTGCATGCGGAACGTGACACCAGCCGACTCGACGAGGCTCCGGTACATGTGCACGTGCATGCCGACCTCATGCCCGCTGCGGCTCGCATCGAGCACGAACTTCTCCATCTCGGCACGCAGCGGCGTCGCCTGCGTATAGGCCACTGGATTGTAGAGGTGCGTCCAACGCACTTTCGGGTGCAGCGCAACGAGCGAACGCAGCGCGTTGAGGTCCCCTGTGCCCATCGACCAGGGGCGGTCGAAGTGCGTGATCATCGCAACGTAGACCGTAGGCTTTTGCGCGCCTGCGACACCGGGTGCTAGACAGGCAGCCCAGGCAGTCGCAAGGGCAATCGTCCTGATGTATCTCAATGGTCTGCAGCCTTTACGGGTGAATCAACGCAGAACCCGCCGCACACGAGTGTAGTCGAATGACCACGACCGCGGAAGTTCCCGGCGGCGGCCCAGCGTGCAGGGATCCCACCGCGTCACAAGGCGCGATGAGATCGCTACCATGGTCGTCTGCGCTGCTTGCCGAGCGACGCTTCGCCCAGCAGGAGCGTCCTGATGGACCCGCGCCCGTTGCCTCAGAGGAGCGCGGCGCAGGTCGCGACGTGATAGATGTCGTCAGCGCCACAGCCGCGCGACAGATCCATGCACGGCCGTGCCAGGCCCTGCAACAACGGGCCGAGCGCAACGAAACCACCAAGTCGTTCTGCGAGCTTGTAGGCGATGTTGCCCGCGTCGAGGTCGGGGAACACGAGGACGTTGGCGGCGCCCGCAACCGGAGAGCCCGACGCCTTGCTCGCGCAAACTTCCGGAATCAACGCGGCGTCGCCCTGCAACTCGCCATCGAGGCACAACGAAGGATCACGCTCACTCGCGAGTTGGACCGCTTCGCGCACCTTGTCGACTCGCGGATGCTCGGCGCTGCCCTTGGTAGAGAACGACAAGAACGCGACGATCGGCTCCTGTTCGGTCAACTGGCGGTGTGTGCCGGCCGTACTCAGCGCGATGTCAGCGAGCTGTTCGGCCGTCGGATCGGGAACGACGCCGCAATCGGCAAACGAGAGCACTCGGTCTTCGCGCAGCATCAGAAAGGAGCTCGAGCAGATCCGCGTTTCTTCGGCCAGTCCGACCGTCCACAACCCGGCGCGAATCACGTCACCGGTGGTGTGCACGGAGCCGGCGACGGACCCATGCGCTTCCCCGAGTGCAACGAGCGTGTCCGCAACAAAGAGCGGCTCGGCAGCGAGGCGCTCGGCCTCGTCACGCTTGAGTCCCCTGGGGCCGCGGCGCGTCATCAGGTGGTCAGTCACGCGCGTTCGCAGGTCGTGGTCGACGCTCTCGATCAGCACTGCATCGACGGTGCCGCTGGCTTGCAGCCGCTCGACGGCCGCGCGCACCCTCGGGTCGGCGGCCTCGGGAAACACGATGCGCTTTGTGTCCCGCCGTGCACGCTCGTGCATGCGCGCGAGGACCGGGTGCGTCACGCCGGCTGACCCGCCGGCACGAGTTCGTCGGGCACGTCCATCTCCAGGAAGAGCAACCCCAGCCCGTGCGTCTTGCCCTGTGCGTCGGTCTTGAGGCTGCCCGAGCCGCCGCCACCGAGCGAGTCCTTCAAGATGAAGTTGATCGCCAAGAGGTTCGGCGCAAGGAAGCGCTCCACGCCACCCTTGGCAATTTTCGCGAAGTGGTCTCTGACGACCTCGACCGTCAGGTGTTCTTCGAGCCACGAGTAGATCTCGGGCGTACGCGCGATCACGGCGACGTTGGAGCTATCGCCCTTGTCGCCGGAACGGGCCAGAGCCAGACGGGATAGCGGAACACGCATCAACGCACCTTACTCGGGCAAGAAAGTCCTGCGCAACCGATAGAGGTCGCTCGGCACGACCTGCGCCACCTTGGTCCCATCACGCCACCAATCCTCGTCGGTCGACAGGATGCGGCCGTTGATCCCACGCGCTGCAGGCGACAACAACCAGAGCACCAACTCGGCGGCGTCCTCGGGTGCATGGTTGCGCTCGCGTGCCGGGTTCACCTGACCCGTTCGCTTTTCCTCCTCCTCTATCCGCGAGAGATCGAGCGGGCTCAACGTCATGCCTGGTTCGATGCAGTTGATGCGCAAGCCCGCCACGTTCCTGTGCTCGGCATAGAGTTGATCGGTGAAACGACAGATCGCGGCCTTGCTGCAGGCGTACGCAGTCGCGTGCACATCGACCATCGGAAAAAACGCGCCGCCACCAGCGCAGGTCAGAATGTCGCCCGCACGCTTCTGCAGCATTCCTTGCAGCACCGCGCGACAGCACAGGAACGTCGTGTAGACGTTGCGCACGAGGACGTCGAGCCAAGCCTGCGGATCGGCCTCGTGCAACGGTTGCGGCGCTCCGTAGCCGCCAGCAAGGCAGGCCAGCACGTCGACTCCGCCTTCGTTGGCAACAACGTCTTCGAACACCCGGTCGACCTCGGCAGGATCGGTCAAGTCGCCTGCCAGCGGGCGAATCTTGAGATCCTCGGCGCGACCGATGGCGACGGTCTCCTCGAGGTTGGTCAGGTTGCGCGATGCGACGACGACGCGTGCACCGGCTCGAGCAATGGCCAGCGCAATCGCTCGACCGATGTTCCAGCCGCCACCCGTGACCACGGCGACCTTTCCGGTCAAATCATCCGGCGTTGGCCTCTGTAGCTCGAACTGCGGCTCCTTGGTCGCGAGGGGCGCCTCGGGATCGTGAATCGGTTCGCTCAGGGGGCCAGAACTCACATGAACTCCAGTGGTCAGTTAACAGGGACGACGGTGGCCACGCCATCCTCGAGGGGGCCATCGTTGACTGCCTCGCAACGAGCGCCGAACGTAACGGCATGAAGCACCACTGGATAATCCTGCTGTGGATGCTGGCCGGCATCCTTGTCGGGGGCTTGTTCCAACAAGTGCTGGACGCACCAGCATGGGCCGGGCTGAGCGTCAAACCGTCCGAACTGCAGGTCGGGGTCAGGGTGACCGAAGCAAAGGGGCCTTCCAAGAGGGACGCGCGCAACCCACGCGTCGGGCTCGCGAAGGGCGACTTCCTGGACGCCGTGACCCTCTACAAGGGGCGCAAGGACAAGGAGAAGCGGCACCCGCTACGGAGTCAAGCGGACCTCGACAAGGCGATCGCCAACTCGAAGCCCGGCGACATCTTGTGGTTCGCAGTGGGCGAGCAGGACAAGCGCCACGTACCCATCACGCTGAAGATGAAGTCGGGCTCGCAGCGCGCGCAATGGCTGGCCGTGCCCGTGATGCTCGCCGACATTTTCATGGCGCTCTTGAAGATGCTCATCGTGCCGTTGGTGCTGTGCTCGATCATCTCGGGAGTCGCCGGCGTCGGCGCGATGGGCGACCTGCGCCGACTGGGTCTCAAGACCTTCGGCTACTACTTCGCCACGAGCATGCTCGCGATCTTCACGGGCCAGATGCTCGTCAACCTGCTGCAGCCAGGCGTCGGCGCAGAGCTCGGTCTTGCGACCGACGCCGACATCGGCACGCGCGACGAAAACTTCTGGACCATCTTCCTGCGCATGGTGCCGACCAACATCTTCGAGTCGCTTCGCCAGAACTCGCAGATGCTATCGATCATCTTCTTCGGGCTCCTCTTCGGCGTCTGCATCACCAAGGCGCAGGACCCGCACAAGACGCGCATGCAGACGTTCTTCGAGTCGGCCTTCGACGTGATGATGCGCATGGCCGAACTCGTCCTGAAACTGATCCCATATGGCGTGTTCTGCCTGCTGATCAAGGTCGTCGGTCAATCCGGCTTCGGCCTCTTCGTGCCGCTTGGCAAGTACATGATCGTCATCGCGGTAGGACTCCTGATCCACGGCGTGATCACGCTGCCGTTGATCCTCAAGTTCTTCGCACGCATCAGCCCCATCGCCTGGGCTCGCACCATGGGACCGGCGCTGATGACGGCGTTCTCAGCCTCGTCCTCGTCGATGACGTTGCCCGTCACGATCGAATGCGTCGAAAAGCGTGGCAAGGTCAGCAACAAGACCTCGTCCTTCGTGCTCCCGCTCGGCGCAACCATCAACATGGACGGCACCGCGCTCTACGAGTGCGCCGGCGTGATCTTCCTCTGCCAATACTACGCCAGCGAAGGAGCCTTCGAGCTCACCTTCGAGACGCAGATCTTCATCGTCGCCATGGCTCTCTTCGCCTCGATCGGCGCCGCCGGCATCCCCTCCGCCGGCCTCATCCTGATGCTCACCATCCTCAGCGCCCTCGAACTCCCCATTGAAGGTGCCGCCATCCTCCTGGCCGTCGACCGCCCCCTCGACATGATGCGCACCATGGTCAACGTCTGGAGCGACTCGGTCGGCGCCGCGGTGATCGCCAAGAGCGAAGGGGAACAACTCCTGGAGTGAGCGAGCGGGGGCCGCCGGTGCGGGCAAGTCGCCGTTCAGGCGAGGCCTTCCACCTTGAGCTTCTGCATGGCCTGGACCGACTCCTTGGCTTCGGGCTCCTTCTTGATGAGCCAGTTGAGGAGTTCGGTGCCGAAGCCGCGATCGGCGTCGTGACGCTCGACGAAGCGTTGGCCGAGGTAGAGGACGTCGGAGACCTCGAGGACGCGCTCTTTCTTGATGCGGGCCAGGAGCTCGTAGTTCTCGTCGATCAGGTGGCAGAAGTGGCCGACGACAGAGTCGCCTTCGGAGGTTTCCGGCACATGGCCGCGCTTGAGTAGCGTCGTTACGGCGATCTCATAGCGCACGTCACCGTTCATCTCGGCGTCGGCTCCGGTCGCCAAAACCTGGAGCACGCGCAGGGCCTCGCCATAGGCCCGCTTCTGCCGCAATCGCTTCGCGTTCTCGAGGAGCAGGGGCATCACGAACTCGGCCTTCGTACGGCGCAGCACGCGCTGGAACAACTCGCGCACGGGGTCGTCGGCCTCGACCAGCTTGATGAACCGGGCGACGAGCTTCTTGACCTGCAATCGCGTCAGCTCGGGCGCGAGCGCCGCGAGCGCTTCGACAGGCCGACCGACCTCCTCGAGGTCGCGCCCTTCGAGCAGCAACTTGATCAGACCGGGGCGCGCTTCTGGATTGGCGCCCAGACCTTCGGCGGCCACCGCCCGAACCTGCGCATGCGGACTCGCGAGGAAGGGCATCAACAGCTTGGCCGCGGACAGCGTGCGGTAGTTGCCGAGGCCGCGCAGGGCGAAGACCCGCACTTCTGGTCGCGGCATCTCCAGGAGCTGGGCCAGCGTGTTCGCCATCGGAGCTCCCGACGGTACAAAGTCCGTGAGCACTTCGAGGGACGGGCCAACGACGTGAATGAAGTCGTCGTGACCGAGGAAGCCGACCACCTTGATCATCTGCGCTGGGGTCAGCTCGAAGTCCGCGAGGGCGCGTAGCGCAACGGCCCGCACCTCAGGCGGATGCGAAGTCCCCGAGTGCGTGACGAACACACCGCGACAACTGTCGTCCTTGACCGCATTCACGAGCTCGAGCAGGTGCACGCGATAGGACAGCGGCGCCTTCTGTGGGCTCCGCTTGAGATTGGACAGCACGATGCTGCGGATGGCGGCTTGCTCCGCCGGATCGGTGGTGGCCTGGACCTCGTTCAAGAGGTGCTTGGCCGCCGACTCCCCGATGTTGCCGGTCGTCGGGTTCTTGAGGACGCCGAGGATCGTCTTGATCGCGGTGGCTCCACGCGTCTGGGCGAGGACCTCGAGGATGACGATCCGGGTATCGTCATCCGTCTTCTCGAACTCGCGGATCAGGACGGACTCGCCCGAAGACCCCAGTTTCGACAGGTGACGGGCAACGACGTCGCGCAGCCGGCCCTCCACGTGCAGGAGCGGAATTAGCTGGGCCAATGCCGGTGAGCTGCCGATGGCACCGAGGGCCTCGACCGCATACGGCTGGACGAAGGCCTCGCCCCTTGCGGCTAGGCTGCCGAGCGCTTTGACGACGCTAGCGGTTCGCGGCTTCAACCACGCAAGGACCTGTGCTGCAGCGACTTGCTGCTCTGGCCCGCCGGTCTCCAGCATCGCGACGATGCCAGCCAAGGGATCTTTCATGAAGTGCGGCCGATCAAGGCAAGAACACCTGAGCCCGCATTGTCGGAAACCGTTGGTGGACCAAGTCCGACATCGGGTGTACGAGCGACGGATCATTCACCGTCAGGCTTCGGAAGTCCACTCGGGCTCAAAGACATTGCCCTACTTGCTCCCTGATTGCAGTCGCACGTAACTATCTTTGTTGCAGGGCTTTAGATTTCTACAGCGGCTTTGCGGGCTGCCGCCGGGCAGACTTTCCACATGAAATCCACAGTACATCGAGCAGTTCTCGCCTGGATCGGACTGGCCGGGATGTGCTGTAGCGACCCGCCGAAGAAGGCAACCGCGGCGCCAAGGAGCCCGGCAGAGCGCCCGCTCAAGCCAGCAGAAACGCCTCGACAAGCGCGCCGCCGGCTGTTCCCGAAGCTGAACCCGGGCGCGGCGGGGGCGGAGACCCCCGGCCTCCTGTCCTTCGCCCCGGCGACCGGACTGACAGTCCAACCGGTGCTGCGCAAGCCTGGCAACACCGTCACACCATCGGGGGAGCAGATCACCTCGATCCTCGAACTCGGCAAACCCCTCGGTTGGATCTATCGCGACAATCTCATGGGTCTCATGCCCAAGGCTGTGGTCAAGCTGATCGGCCAGGGCGGAGGCGGCGTCCGCTTCCTGATCCTCGATACCGAGCTACCAGGCATCGAGTCGCTGGTGCTGCTGCCAGTCTTCTGGGACCAGGCTCGAGAAGCACTGGGCCGCGTGCCCTGGTTGGCACTGCCCGATCGCACGACCTGCCGCTTCCTGCCAGCTGGCCCGTGGCGGATGGTCGTCGAGATGTCCAAGGACTTCGCCAAACGTCACAAAGAAGCGAGCGAGCCCCTCGCCGAGGGTTTTCTCATTCGCGACGGAGATCGCCTGATCGCTGGGGCCAGGTTCGACTCGCTCTTGAGGGAGTAGCGCCGACGCCCTAGAGAACGGATCAAACGGAGACGTCGTTGAAGTCGTACAGGTAGGAGATCCGGCTGCGACTGAGGATCGCGTAGGGCAACTGCGAAACGAGGTCGAACTCGGACGACAGCTTCAGGTCGAGCCCGCGCACGTTGCACTCCTCCATGACGAAGAAGTTGCGGTCGAGCGAGCCCCGCTCGTAAGCCAAAGGCCGGACGCTGCCCGAGATCTCGAGACCGACAGAGCCGTTGTAGAACGCCCGAATGCGCACCGTCTTTTCGTCGCCCAGCTCGGATAGAGACTTCTGGTAGAAATCGCCCGATCCGTCGACCAACTCGTGTGCGAGCACGAGTTCCGAGAGGTTGACGTGCACCCGCGGCGTGCGAATCACTTCACCGCGGCGTAGATCGACCATCACCGGGTTCGAGACGGCGATGAAGTCGCGCGCCGCCGCATCCAGGACCTTGGCCAGGCGCGAGAACTTCCCCTCGACCACTCCCTTGATCAGGAAGGCATCCGTCAGCAGCAGGTCCTCGACGACCTGACCCTCTTCGTTCGGCACATCCGCCGACATGGGCGTTTCTCCATCAATCCGCTTCGAAAACCCGCAAGGCATCACCGGCCGCGTACATCGACCCGGTCACGACAAGCCCACCATCGACCAAACGACCGCGCGCCTCACAGGCCGCTTCTTGCACCGAAGGGGCCAGTTGGCAGGGGACGCCTCGACCGTTGATGAACTGCGATAGCTCGCCGGAAGAGACGCCCCTCTTGCCGACGAGGGGCGCGACCCAGGCTTTATCGACCAGGGTGAGCAAACGCCCTAAGCCACGCTGCCACCGCTTGCCGGAGGCGATCGTGAACACGAGCGAGAAGCGCAGTCCAGGGAAGGCCGCGGCGAGATCCGCGGCCAACTGAGAGAGCGAGTCGTCGGTGTGCGCCCCATCGACGACGATCGGCGGACGATGTTGAACGACCTCGAACCGGCCTCGCGGCGCCGCCGCCCAGCCGGCATCGCCGCCCGCGAGGCGCGCAGCCCTGGTTGGCAACACCGCCGCCAGGGTAACGAAGGCCAGGGCGAGGCTCGTCCCGTGCACGCGCGCGCGGAGCGGCGTATTGAGAGTCACGTCCCCGATTGGCGTGTCGATCATCGCAACACTCAGCCCGCTTTGGCCACGCGCAACGACGACCTCGAAGTCGCGGCCGGCCACAAGAAGCGGTGCCCCAACCTCGGCGGCACGATCGACAAGAACCGCCAGGGCATCGCCGACGGCGCCGGTCACGCACGGCACACCAGGTCGCAAGATGCCCGCCTTCTCGCCAGCAACCGCGGCAATGGTGTCACCGAGCAGTCGTGTGTGTTCGAGTTCGACACCTGTGATGCAACAGCCGTGCTTGGCCACCGCCGTGGTCGTGTCGAGTCGACCGCCGAGGCCGACCTCGAGCACGGTCGCGCCAACCCGAGCATCGGCGAAACACGCCAATGCGACGACCGTAAAGACCTCGAACCAGGTCTGATCCGACTTCATACGATCGACGACACGCTCGAGCGCCGAAGCCAGAGTCGGCTCGTCGATCATGGCGCCATCGATCCGGACGCGTTCACGGACATCGAGCACGTGCGGCGAGTAGTAGGCACCGACCTTCGTTCCGGCTGCACGCAACATCGCGGCGAGCAGCGCGGTCACGGTGCCCTTGCCCTTGCTGCCACCAACCTGGAACACCGTCCCCAGCCGCCGTTCTGGATGACCAATGCGCGCGCACAAGCGCTTCATGCCATCAAGATCGAAACGGTGCGGTCGGTCGGGACGCTTGCGCTCGTAGTTGGTGAGCGCGGCCAGTCGCCGGAAGGCGTCTTCGA
>NYZE01000155.1 GCA_002685965.1 Planctomycetota bacterium
CGACGGTCACCACGAGCATCCAGCTCCCCGAAGACTTCCCGATCGCCGAGCTCGCCGACCAGGATGTCGAGCTCGAGATCAAGATCAAGTCGGTCAAGAAGCGCGTCCTCCCCGAGATCGACGACGAGTTCGCCGCCGACACCGGCAAGGGCCAGACGCTCATCGAGCTCCGCGCCAACGTGCGCGAGGAGATCGTGCATGGCCTCGCGCACCAGGCGCAGCACATGGCTGAAGACAGCCTGGTCGAGCGCCTGCTCGCGCAGAACCCGATCGAGCTCCCGCCGCTGTTCGTGCTCGAGCAGATCGATAACCGCATCTCGCAGCAATTCCAGCAGATGACCGGCCAGCAGATCGATCCTCGCATGATCGCAGGGAATGACAGCTTCGATGGCATGCGCGAAGATCTCCGCGAGAACGTCGAGCAGCAGCTCAAGAGCGAGTTCCTGCTCATGGCGATCGCCGAGAAAGAGGGCATTCAGGTCAACGACGCGGACCTCACCGCCTTCTTCGAGCATCAATCGATGCACATGGAGGTCGACGCCAAGACCCTCGAGCGCTTCTACCGTCAGGATCAGAGTCGCCTCCAGCAAGCCGCCGGCAGCGCGCTGCTCGAGAAGACGCTCGGTATTCTTCTGGGCGAGGCCAAGATCGTCGACGTCGACTGGCCCGAGGAAGAAGAGGACAGCGAGGACGCGGCAGCGGCTGGCGAGGAAGAGTGATTCAGGTGCCTTGTCTCGAGGACCCTCGAGCGCGCTCGAGGGTCTTTGTTTTGAGAGGCAACTGATTGAAGTTTCTTGTAGAACCGGACGCGAAGGGCCATCTCTCGAGAACGTCGAGGAATGGTCCTTCGCGTCGGGACGTTCGAGAGGAAGGCGCGCGAGAAGTCGCGCGCACGAAAACCAAAAGGGGCATTCCCCGAAAGCTTGGAAGAGGAGCGAGAAGGCATGGCATTTATCCCCAACGTCGTCGAACAAACGCACCGCGGTGAGCGTGGCTGGGACATTTACAGCCGATTGCTCAAGGATCGGATCATCTTTTTGGGGACCCCGGTCTCGGACATGATCGCCAACTCGATCATCGCGCAGCTGCTCTTCCTCGAGAGCGATGATCCTGAAAAGGAGATCTCGCTCTACATCAACTCCCCCGGGGGATCGGTGACGGCGGGGCTGGCCATCTACGACACGATGCAATACATCCGCCCGCCTGTGGCGACGATCTGCCTCGGGCAGGCCGCCTCGATGGGCGCGGTGTTGCTCGCGGCTGGCGCTCCAGGGCGTCGCTTCTCGCTTCCGAACTCGCGCATCCTTATCCACCAGCCGTGGACGGGCGGGATCGGCGGTCAGGCGACAGACATCGATATTCAGGCGCGCGAGATCCTGAACACGCGCAAGATGCTCAACCAGATCCTGGCCGATCACACCGGCCAGTCTGTCGAGCGCATCGAGAGAGACACCGACCGTGATTACTTCATGAGCGGTGGGGAAGCGGTGGAGTATGGCCTCGTCGACGAGGTCATCGAAAATCGCCCCAAGGGTAAGAAGTGACGGATTCGGGACGATAAGAGAGGAAGCGGGAAGTCCTGACCCGGTTCCATACGTTTCAAGATCGCGGAACAGAGCAATGCTCGCGCTGTGTGACGCGATGCTCGAAGGGCAAGTGAAACATTGCACGAACCGAAACACCTCTCTAGACTTGTTTTAGTCAGGGTGAGCGGTTCGACGTACGAGAGACGGCGAGCGCGCGGCAGCTGCACGGTCAAGGAGATGCCATGAAGACGACGAATTTGTGCTGTTCCTTTTGTGGGAAGAGCCAACGAGATGTGCAAAAACTCATCGCGGGCCCCACGGTCTACATTTGCGACGAGTGCATCTCGCTTTGCGGGAGCATCATCGACGAGGAGCTCGAGCGCGAGGAGTACGCCGCTGGGATCGCAAATGTCCCCAAGCCGGCCGAAATCAAGACGGTGCTCGACGAGTATGTGATCGGCCAGGAGCGCGCCAAGAAGGTGCTCTCTGTGGCGGTGCACAACCACTACAAGCGCATCGAGAGCCGGATCGACAAGAAGAGCGATGTCGAGCTCCAGAAGTCGAACATCCTGCTCATCGGGCCAACCGGCTCCGGCAAGACGTTGCTCGCGCAGTCGCTGGCGCGCATCCTCGATGTGCCGTTCACGATCGCCGATGCCACGAGCCTGACGGAAGCGGGTTACGTCGGCGAGGATGTCGAGAACATCATCGTCAACCTGCTCCAGGCGGCCGATGGCGATGTCGAGCGCGCGAGCCGAGGGATCATCTACATCGACGAGATCGACAAGATCTCGCGCAAGGGGGAGAACCCCTCGATCACACGCGATGTGTCCGGCGAGGGCGTGCAGCAGGCGCTGCTCAAGATCATCGAAGGGACCGTCGCGAGCGTGCCGCCCAAGGGAGGGCGAAAGCACCCGCAGCAGGACTTCCTCCAGATCGACACGACGAACATCCTGTTCATCTGCGGTGGCGCCTTCTCGGGCCTCGAGGACATCATCAACCAGCGCATCGGCGACAGCAGGATGGGCTTTGGCGCTGACGTCACGCGCGTCGAGGATCGCCCCACTGGCGAGGTCCTGCGCGCGATGCAGCCCGAGGATCTGATGCGCTTCGGGTTGATCCCCGAGTTCGTCGGTCGCGTCCCCGTGATCGCGACGCTGCACGAGCTCGACGAGGACGCGCTCATTCAGATCCTGACCCAGCCAAAGAACGCGCTCGTGCGTCAGTACAAGAAGTTGTTCAAGATCGATGGCGTCGAGCTCGTCTTCGAGGACGAGGCGCTGCGCGGCGTCGCCGGGCAAGCGTTGCGTCACAAGACGGGCGCGCGCGGTCTGCGAACGATCTTGGAGAGGACGATGATGGACCTGATGTACGAGGTCCCCGGGCGTTCGGACGTCAAGAAGATCGTGATCACCGAGGATATGATCGCCGAAGCAGAAGAGACGCCCATCCCGTTCGCCGAGATGACCGCCGAGACGGCGTGACGCTCGTTTGATTTTACACCGGGAGTAGTCCGATACTCCTGGCACGCGAAACCTCGAGAACGCTGGTTGGCCAAGGATGGTCGAGGCCAGCGAGACTTCTCCATCCCCCCAGGAGCCTTCATGTCGTTCTCCAGCGACTCCGATGACAACAAGCCTGGCGAGTCGCGGATGATCCCGCTGCTTCCGCTGCGAGATATCATCGTCTTCCCGAACATGGTCGTGCCTCTTTTCGTCGGACGCCCCAAGAGCATCAACGCGCTCAAGGAAGCGATGGGCGCCGGGAAAGAGATCGTGTTGTGCGCGCAGCGCAAGGCCAAGACCAACGATCCTGCCCCGGAGGATATCTTCGAGGTGGGGACGCTCGGCACGATCAGGCAACTGATCCAGCTCCCCGATGGCACCGTCAAGGTGCTCGTCATGGGCGTGCGCCGCGTGCGCATCGAGCGCTTCTTGCAAAACGAGCGCTACTTCCAGGTGGTCGTCGTCGACGCGCTGCCAGAGGATGGCGAGCAGGCCGGGAGCATCGAGGAGCTCGAGGAGCTGCTGGTCAAACTGCGCGCCACGTTCGAGACCTACGTCAAGCTCAACCGCCGCATCCCGCCCGAGATGCTCACCCAGATCTCGAAGATCGAGGAGCCCTCCAGGCTCGCCGATACGATCGTGGCGCAGCTCGCGCTCAAGCTCGTCGACAAGCAAAAAATCCTCGAGACGCTCGATCCGAAAGAGCGGTTGGAGCACCTGCTCGACCTGATGCAGGAGGAGATCGAGATCCTGCAGGTCGAGAAGAAGATCCGCTCGCGCGTCAAAAAGCAGATGGAGAAGACGCAAAAGGATCTCTACCTCAACGACATCCAGCAGATGCCCAAGAACAAGGGCGGCGGCGGAGACGACGAGGGCGGCTTCAAGAACGAGATCGAGGAGATCGAGGAGCGCATCGCCGCCAAGGATCTCTCGCCGGAGGCGCGCGACAGGCTCGACCGCGAGGTCAAGAAGCTCAAGATGATGAGCCCCATGAGCGCCGAGGCGACCGTGGTGCGAAACTACATCGACTGGGTGTTGAGCCTCCCGTGGGAGGATCGCACACAGGACGAACTCGACCTCAAGCGCGCCGAGGAGATCCTCGACGCCGATCACTACGGTCTGGACAAGCCAAAGGACAGGATCCTCGAATACCTCGCGGTGCGCTCGCTCACCGAGACACCGCGCGGACCGATCCTCTGTTTTGTCGGTCCTCCCGGCGTCGGCAAGACCTCGCTCGGCAGGAGCATCGCGACCTCGCTGGGGCGCGAGTTCGTCAGGTTGAGCCTTGGCGGTGTGCGCGATGAGGCCGAGATCCGAGGCCACCGCCGCACCTATATCGGCGCCATGCCAGGAAAGATCATCCAGTCGATGCGTAAGGCTGGCAGCGCCAACCCCGTCTTCCTGCTCGATGAGATCGACAAGATGTCGATGGACTTCCGCGGCGATCCCTCGAGCGCCTTGCTCGAGGTCTTGGACCCGGAGCAAAACTCGACGTTCAACGATCACTACCTCGACCTCGACTACGATCTCTCCGAGGTCATGTTCCTTTGCACGGCCAACGACCTGCGCGGGATCCCCGGTCCATTGCAGGATCGTATGGAGATCATCAAGATCCCCGGCTACACCGAGCACGAGAAGCTCCAGATCGCCAGGCATTACCTGGTGCCAAAGCAGATCGAAGGCAACGGCCTCGAGGGGATCGAGGTCGAGTTCACCGACGCGGCGTTGCGCCGTCTCGTCGAAGGCTACACACGCGAAGCGGGCGTCCGTAACCTCGAGCGCGAGGTGGGCGGCGTCTGCCGCAAGATCGCTCGCCGGGTCGTGCGCGACCGCGAGACGCAGCGTCGCTTCAAGGTCCGCGCCAAGGACGTCTCGCGATACCTCGGGCCAGAGCGCTTCGGGCAATCAAAGCGTGAGGAGCGCGACGAGGTCGGCCTGACCAATGGCCTTGCCTGGACGCAGTTTGGCGGCGTGATGCTCGTGAGCGAGGTCTCGGTGATGTCGGGGCAAGGAAAGCTCATTATCACTGGCAAGCTCGGTGATGTGATGCAGGAGTCGGCGCAGGCGGCCATGAGTTATGTTCGCGCACGCGCGATCAACCTCGGGCTCGCGCCGGACTTCCACAAGAAGGTGGACCTGCACATTCACTTCCCAGAGGGCGCGCAGCCAAAGGATGGCCCCTCGGCCGGCATCACGATGGTGACGAGCATCGTCTCGGCGCTCACGCAGATCCCGGTACGTCACGATGTGGCGATGACCGGCGAGATCACGCTGCGAGGGCGCGTGTTGCCGATCGGTGGCGTCAAAGAGAAGCTGCTCGCGGCGCACCGTAGCGGGATGAAGCGCGTGCTGATTCCCGCCGAGAACGCCAAGGATCTGCGCGACGTGCCAAATTCGGTGCGAAAGGCGCTCGAGATCTTGCCCGTGGCGCATATGGACGAGGTCCTCCAGCACGCGCTGCGGCTCGAAGACCCCGACGCGTTCGTCGCCAAGCTCTCGCAGCCTATCCTTCCTCCTGATGCCTTGCTCGATCGCGGCAAGGGCGAGGATGGCGCCTCCGAGCCCGGCGTGGCGATCGAGACCCCCTCGATGCACGCGCAGCACTGATAGAGGACGATTCGGTCGTCGTGCCGAGCAAAAAAGAGGCCGCGGAAACATTCTGATCGCAGGGGCGAAAAGCCAACCTGGCCTCAGAATGTTTCCGCGGCCTCTTTTTTGCGGGCGATGCGTTGGAGTTTTGCGTGTAGCGACGGTTTAGCAGAGTTCGAGGACAAGCCCCCCGCGCCTCGCTGACGCTCGTTGCTGCCCCCCGAAACGGGGGGCGATCTTGTTGCAGGTTTTGCAGAATGCGAGGGCAAGCCCCCCGCGCCTGCGGCGCTGCCCCCCAGGTGTGGTGGGCTTCTTGGCGAGGATTTGAGCGTGGAGGTTCGCATCGGGCGACCTCTTGAAACTCATCGCAGATCTCGAAGCGCCCCAACGCAAAACACAAACGTTCAAGAAGCCACGAGAGCGCCCCCCGTTTTGGGGGGCAGCGCCGAGCGAAGCGAGGCGCGGGGGGCTTGTTCTCATGTTCTGCACGACCCCCAACAAGAAGCCCCCTTGGGGGCAGCGCCGCAGGCGCGGGGGGCTTGTCCTCGCGATCTGCTAAACCT
Organism: Planctomycetota bacterium; assembly: GCA_002685965.1. GTDB lineage: Bacteria > Planctomycetota > UBA1135 > UBA1135. The sequence continues at coordinate 6,184 of NYZE01000155.1, forward strand.
GCGCGAAACCTTACTTCTCGAGCAGGATGCGGTGCTGCTCGTTGACCCTGCCGCTGGCGAGTGAGACCTCGACGATCTCGCTGCCCATCAGGGCGAAGACGCGGTCGCGAAGGAAGATCGGGCGCGTGTTGCCGTACCAGTCGACGCAGGAGGTCTCACACTTGCCCTCGGCAGCGCGCGAGGAAGAGACCACGCCTTTGC
>NYZE01000156.1 GCA_002685965.1 Planctomycetota bacterium
ATGGCCGTCATCACCGGTCTCCTGTCGATCCCGGCGACGTTCTTCATGAGCAATGACGCGTTCTACTTCGGCATCCTGCCCGTCCTCACCGAGACCGCCGCGCACTACGGGATCTCGGCCGCGGACATGGCTCGCGCTTCGATCACCGGTCAGCCGGTGCACATGCAGTCGCCGCTCGTGCCCGCGATCCTCCTGCTCGTCTCGCTCGCCGGCGTCGATCTCGGCGACCATCACAAGAAGGTGCTGTGGAGGGCGCTCATCGTCTCGCTCGTCATGCTCGCCGTCGGCGTGCTCATCGGCGTCATCGCGATCGGATAGGGGACCTCTGCTCATGACCGACTTCTACTCGACTCCGACCGGGCACCGGCCCGTGCCGTCGCTGCGCATCGCCGGCTCGGCCGACGTCGACGACATCGCCAGGACCGTCGTCGTCGCCTACCGCAACGATGCCCCCGCGGCCGTGCTCACGCAGGCGATCGCCGCGGCGCGACGGGAGGAGGCGGCCCTGCGGATCGTCGTCTTCTCCACCGACAGTCCCGCCGGTCCGATGGACAACGATCCCGCGGAGACGGAGGAGCTGGCTGGGATCCTCGCCGAGGCGGCCGTGCCCTTCGAGATCCAGCGCGCGGACTCCGACGTCGCCTCCCAGATCCTCGACCTCGCCGAGGAGTGGGCGGCCGAGCTCATCGTCCTCTCCACCCGGCGGCGGTCGACGATGATGAAGCTGCTGCTCGGGTCGAGCATCCAGCGCGTCATCCTCGAGGCCGACTGCCCGGTGCTCGTCGTCAAGTAGGGGTCGAGCAGGGGGTTTCGCCGCCCAGGTTGTTTGACCCTGTTGTCCGACCCGCACCACTCCATCGCGCTCGTCTGCGAGAGGCCACTCGGCCCACGCGGGCGGGCGCGATGTGTATCTGCGCCACATCCGCGGTGATTCTGCGCCAGCTTGATGGCGATTTCGGAGCCGATTTCGCCATGAACCTTCCGCGAATCCCGCCCCCTGCCCAGTGCTGGCCGGCCCGAATGCGCCGCAGCTGCCTCGGCGGAAATGTAGGATCCCGCGGAACGTGTCAGGGGCCTACCTCGCTGACCTGCGGTGTGATAGAACTATGACACGACTGCCATCTGATTAACTTGTCAAAATCCCTAACCACTGGTGAGGGCCGCGGTCCAAAGGGTGACTTCTGGTCCGCGAGTCTGAGAAAGTTGTTTCGACCAGGCTCTTTTACTCACCATTATCGTCTGTGGAAAGTTGCACCACTTCTCTTGCTACCGGGATTCCACCTTGTGTAGCGGCTAGGGACATTGCAAGTGCTTCACGTGCATTCTCGAGGCTCTTTGAAACGTCGTGTGGGACAGACCATTCGATTGTCAGTGTAAGTTCAACTGATTCTTCGCCGCGGTCCAGTGCAGCAAGAATTCCATCAACATCTCTCCGAAACTGTTGCGGAAAATTGCACAACGACTCGATTGGTTGTTCTGCGTACCGGACAAGTGCTCTGAGGTACTCCTTCGCTTCCGGCGACGAAGTAACATAACCGCCGACCCGATTTGCCCAGTCCAATAGCATGTCGAGGAGCTTGCCATAGCGATCAGCCAGATACTCGATCGCCTCTGCGTTGCCCGCTTGTCCGGGCAGCCCCCACGCTTCCTGTTGCAACGGGCCACCGAGCAGTCCGTTGAAGGATTCCACGATCCCCAGCACCCGAGAAATCTCCTCGCCTCCAAGAAGAACCGCGTCCGCTGGTTCTACGTAGTCGCCCGGGACGAAGAAACCACACTCAAAATCACGCTTCCGCTGACGACGCGATTCCACTTCTTCAATCATCAAGTAGGCAGTATAAAAGTATTCCCACGCCGGAGGACGTTGGCTCAAGAGGACGCCACATTCTTCTGCCGTTCGCGGAGTCCGGTCGATTTCGGTGGTCGGTTGATGCGCTGGAGGGCCGATTTTCTTCTCCACGAATTCCACAATTTGATCCGTCGTGTATTTCCTGGAATCTACATACCCAATAGAAGTGCGGAGTCCACTGAGATTCGTATCATCGACTCTGATGGGGAACATATAAGGTAGCTTGGTGTCCGGCGCTTGGTTCAATGCTCGAAGTAGAATTGATCGACGTTCGTGTGTCGTCCATGGTTTGCGTTCGTAATGTTCGGAAACAAACATCAGTGCCGCTCGGGAACGATTCTCATATGTGTCGGCAAAGTACTCTGCTAGGTCCTCTCCCCACAAAGCAGCTACTTCGTCTTCGTCGTAGAAGATTGAGTAGCCTCTATCCTTGCACTTGTTCACAATTTCGGAGACCAGCTCGCGATCTTCACCGGCGAACGACACCACGATGTCGAACTCATGATCCCTCGCGGAAGTTCCTGTGCCGGGCAGTTCTGATTCGGTAGTCATGCCTTATTGTCTCCCACCAGCAAACCCAAGGGCTACTCAGAAGGCGATAGGGTAGTTCGGAGGTGTTGCCCGCCGGCGGTGCAATTTCGTGACGCCACATTGCGAATGAGCATGTTGGCCCATGATCCCATGCGAGTATTCATGACATGTTGTTTTCGCGACGGGGATCATGCCAAGTGATTCGAGCAAGGACGCAACTCTAATAGAGGTCGTCGCGGGTTGGCCAGAGGCCCACTGTAGACCCATCGTTGTTGGCACACCACTCGGCCCACGCAGGCGAGCGCGAAAGTGCGTCTGCGCCACATCCACAGTGATTCTTCGCCGCGTCGGTGGTGATTTCGGATGCGATTTCGCCATGAACCTTCCGTAGATTCCAGTGGGTCGCCATCGACTTTCCGCCGACCTCACCCTCTCACCCACAACCTTCCGCGAACCCAGCCGCCTGCCCAGTGCTGGCGCGCCCGAACGCGCCTCAGCCGCCTCGGCGAAGAAGATCTGAGAAAAATTCTCCACATGTGGAATAACCCGGCGCTCCACAAAGTTGAGTCTAGTGTACGCAACTTTGATGAGGCGGGGATTGACGATCTCAGCCGGGAAGAGAATACTTGAGTCCATCAGACTCAATGTGCGCGATCGGACCCTCCGGTTCGGCCGCTCGCATTCAGCCCGAGACGACTCTGAGAGTTAAGGAGAAACGATATGGCACGTGCAGTTGGAATCGACCTCGGAACCACGAACTCCGTCGTCGCTGTCCTCGAGGGCGGCGACCCCAAGGTCATCGCGAACATGGAAGGCGGTCGCACGACCCCGTCCGTTGTCGCAGTCAACAAGAACGGAGACTCCCTGGTCGGCGAGATCGCCAAGCGCCAGGCTGTCACCAACGTGAAGAACACCGTGGCGTCCGTCAAGCGCCACATGGGCACCGACTGGAACACCGAGATCGGCGGCAAGACGCTGACCGCTCCCGAGGTCTCCGCCCGCATCCTCCAGAAGCTCAAGCACGACGCTGAGGAGTACCTGCAGGAGAAGGTCACCGACGCGGTCATCACCGTGCCGGCCTACTTCAACGACGCAGAGCGCCAGGCCACGAAGGACGCCGGTGAGATCGCCGGCCTCAACGTCCTGCGCATCATCAACGAGCCCACCGCTGCTGCTCTGGCCTACGGCCTCGAGCGCGGCAAGGAAGACGAGCTCATCCTCGTCTTCGACCTCGGTGGCGGTACGTTCGACGTCTCGCTGCTCGAAGTCGGCAAGGACGATGACGGCTTCTCGACCATTCAGGTCCGTGCGACCTCCGGTGACAACCGCCTCGGCGGTGACGACTGGGATCAGCGGATCGTCGATTGGCTGGTCGAGCAGGTCAAGAACAACTACGGCGTCGACCTGACGAAGGACTCGACGGCGATGCAGCGCCTCAAGGAAGCCGCTGAGCAGGCGAAGAAGGAGCTCTCGTCCGCGACGAGCACCAACATCTCGCTGCAGTACCTCTCGATGAGCGAGAACGGCCCGATCCACCTCGACGAAACCCTCACCCGGGCGAAGTTCGAGGATCTGACCAAGGACCTCCTCGAGCGCACGAAGGCCCCGTTCCACGCGGTGATGAAGGATGCCGGCGTGTCCGTCAAGGACATCGACCACGTCGTCCTCGTCGGCGGTTCGACCCGCATGCCCGGCGTCACCCAGGTCGTCACCGAGCTCACCGGAGGCAAGGAGCCCAACAAGGGCGTCAACCCCGATGAGGTCGTCGCGATCGGCGCCGCCGTGCAGGCCGGTGTGCTCATGGGCGAACGCAAGGACGTCCTCCTCATCGACGTCACCCCGCTCTCGCTCGGACTCGAGACCAAGGGCGGCGTGATGACGAAGCTCATCGAGCGCAACACCCCGATCCCGACGAAGCGCTCGGAGACGTTCACCACGGCTGAGGACAACCAGCCGTCGGTGTCGATCCAGGTCTTCCAGGGTGAACGCGAGTTCACGCGCGACAACAAGAACCTCGGCACCTTCGAGCTGACCGGCATCGCGCCGGCTCCGCGCGGCGTGCCGCAGATCGAGGTCGCGTTCGACATCGACGCCAACGGCATCGTCCATGTCTCGGCCACCGACAAGGGAACCGGCAAGGAGCAGTCGATGACGATCACCGGCGGCTCGGCCCTCCCCAAGGAGGACATCGAGCGCATGGTGCGTGAGGCCGAGGAGCACGCGGAAGAGGACAAGAAGCGCCGTGAGGCCGCTGACGTCCGCAACAACGCGGAGAACCTCGCCTACCAGACGCAGAAGCTGCTCGACGACAACGCCGACAAGCTGCCCGAGGACATCAAGACCGAGCTCCAGGGCGACGTCGATGCTGTCAAGGAAGCTCTCAAGGGCGAAGACGACGACGCCGTGAAGAAGGCGTTCGACACGCTCACCGAGAAGCAGCAGAAGATCGGTGAGGCCATCTACCAGCAGCAGGAGTCCGGCGCAGCCGGTGGCGCTGCCGGTGGTGCCGAGCAGGGCAGCAGCGACGCAGGCACCGGTGCCGACGACGATGTCGTCGACGCCGAGGTCGTGGATGATGATGAGGACGAGGGGAAGAAGTAATGACGACCGAGGGCAACGATCCGTCGTCCGAGGAGCCAGGCTTCACCTTCCATGACAAGCGTCGGGTCGATCCCGAGACCGGTGAGCTCCGTCCCGAAGCCGACCCGCAGTCGGCTTCGGGGGAGTCCGGTGAGGGAGCCGACACCGAGGAGGTGCTGGCCGACGCCAGCGACCTCGGTGTCGAGATCCCGGCCGACGCCTCATCGCTCAACGACACCGAGGCGGCCGGCAGCGAACCCGCTCCCGGCTCCGAGGCCGCGGCCCACCTCGCCGACCTCAAGCGCATCAACGCCGAGTACGCGGCCTACCGGATGCGCGCCGATCGCGAACGCGAGCGGGCGTCGGTGGGCGGAACCGTCAAGGTCGTCGAGGCCTTGGTTCCCGTCCTCGACGAGGTGCGTCTGGCGCAGGAGAACGGCGACGTCTCCGGGCCCTTCGAGGCCCACGTCAACAAGCTCATCGACGCGCTGGCCAAGGTCGGCGTCGAGCAGTACGGCGCAGTCGGCGACGAGTTCGATCCGCACCTGCATGAGGCTCTCATGCAGCAGCCGTCGGACGAAGTCGAGGTGCCGACGGTGTTCATGGTCATGCAGCCGGGCTACCGCATGGGTGATCGCATCATCCGCGCGGCCCGCGTCGGCGTGCAGCAGCCAGAGGACTGACCGTTCCACCTTCGCCGAGGTGACCCGCCACCCCAGCGTCCGGCCACGGACGCTGGGAGCGGGGACCGCCTCGGCGACGGTCCGGAATCACCGGGAGGGAAGCCTTCGCGGGGATTGCGGATTGTGAGCAGACAGATGAACGGACGAATGACAGAGCCGGGGCGGACACGCACCGGCAGGCACAACAGGACTGAGAAGAAGGGAGGTGCCAGATGAGTACCGGACCGCAGAACGACTGGTTCGAGAAGGACTTCTACAAGACCCTCGGCGTCTCCAAGGACGCCACGGACTCCGAGATCAAGAAGGCCTACCGCAAGCTCGCGCGGAAGTACCATCCGGACGCGAATCCGGGGAACGCCGAGGCGGAGGCCAAGTTCAAGGAGATCGGACAGGCCCACCAGGTGCTGTCGAACAAGGAATCGCGCGAACAGTACGACCAGGTCCGCGCCATGGGCAGCGGTGCCAGGTTCAGCGCCGGCGCCGGTGGTGCCGGGGGAGCCGGCGGCGGCTTCGACGACGTGTTCTCCGACCTCTTCGGAGGCGGCGGGCGCACCCGGACCCGGACGACCTACAG
>NYZE01000157.1 GCA_002685965.1 Planctomycetota bacterium
AAGAAGGGCAGGAGCGTCAAGAAGGGCAGGAGCGTCAAGAAGGGCAGGAGCGTCAAGAAGGGCAGGAGCGTCAAGAACGGCAAGAACGGCAAGAACGACAAGAACGCGCTCGGCGCCAAGCTGAAGCGGGCGGTGAAGAGCGGCGAGATGACCCGGGCCGAGGCGGTGAAGAAGTACCGTCAGGCGGCCGGCAAGGCGGGGCGTGGGCGCCAGGCCCGGCGTGGCCCGCAGCGGTCGCAACAAAGACGCGGCGGTGGCGACGCGGTCCAGCGTGGCGACCGTTCCGGGCGCGGCGCGAGAGGCCGAGGCCAGGGCCGTCGTGGCCCGCCTCCGGCATCTGAGCGCCGCCGGGAACACCGGCAAGTCGACCAAGACGGCAAGTGAGTTGGCATACAGCCTGACCCCTTGGGCCGTTTCGAGGCACCGAGGGGTCGGCTGGAGTCGGCTGTCTCGAAGCACTAGGGCTTCACATGGTCGGCCCTCTTCGTCGGCCCTCTTCTTTCGGGTGGCCTCGCTGCGCAGGCCGTGCCGTCGGCGATCGCGCGCGCTCTTCGCTCGGCGGAAAAAGCCAGCGAGATCACTTTCACCGAGCCCGTCTTGCATCCCCGGACGGCGGCGGTGGGTCGTTACATCCCCGCCAGCTCTGATCCCGGCATTGCGGACATCGACATCGTCCTCGGCCTTGGTGGCTTTGCCGCCGATGTCCTAACCTCTCCGATCCGATCAGGGAAGCTGGAGGAGAAAGATGCTCGTCAAGGGATTCGCGGTCTGTGTGTTCGCAGCAGGTGCTTGGGTCGCGGCGCCAGTTCAAGACGGTTCGGCGAAGACAGGGGCCGCTGCTGGCCGCTCGACGCAGGAGTTCAAGATCGATGGCGTGCACTCGTCGATCGTGTTTCGCGTGACACACCTCGGCGCCAGCGCGTTCTGGGGCCGGTTCAACAAGATATCGGGCAGCTTCAAGGTCGATGACGCCAAGCTCGGCGAGAGCTTCATCAAGATCGAGGTGCCGGCCGACAGCATCGACACGAACAACGCGGGCCGCGACAAGCATCTCAAGAGCCAGGACTTCTTCGCCGTCGTGGAGTATCCGAAAGTGACCTTCGCGAGCACGAAGGTCGAGAAGACCAGCCGCGGCTACAACATTACCGGCGATCTGACGCTGCGCGGTGTCAAGAAGCCCGTGGTCGCGACGGCCAAGCACATCGGCACGCTCAAGATGAGCGAGCGCTTTGGTCTGCGTTCGGGCTACGAGGCCGAGTTTACTTTCAAGCGCACGGACTTCGGCATGAAGTACATGTCCAAGGGCGAGGCGCTGGGTGACCAGGTCAAAGTCATCGTGGCTGTCGAAGGCGTGCCCGCGAAGAAGTAAGTGGAGTACCTGCCAGAGCTCGAAGAGCTGAAGCTGCTGTTGCCCGGCGCCGCGGCAGCTGCGCTGCTTCTGCTGCTTGCGGGCATTTCGCAAGGCAAGTCGCGGGGCACGGCTGTCCTTCTGGCTGCGTTCGCGTTCGCTGTCAGTCACGTTGCGACCTTTGTTGTCATCAAGGGCTGGCCGTCGAGGCCGTTGAGTTCGTCCGAGCGTGCGGTCTGTTGCGTTATTGCGTTCGCGTTCGGGGCCACGGTCATCGAACTGTTCCATAGCTCGCGATCGGTGCGCTCGGTGATCCGCTATGCGCTGTGCGCCGGGACGGTTGGCTACGTCCTCGAGACGTTCTGGACGCGTGGGTCTGGCGATGCTGGCCATGTTTCAACGGTGTTCGCATTGATTCTGGTCGGCGGCATCATGGTCTGGTGGGTCGCGCTCGAAGAGGTAGCGACGCGCGTCAAGGGTCCTGCCCTTCCTGCAGCGTTGTGCCTGGCTTTCGGTGCGCTCGGTTTGATCCTGGCCGCGTACGGTGCAGCGTCTCTCGGGCAACTGGCCGGCGGTGCGGCGATGACAGCCGGGCTTTCCGTCCTGTTGGTTCGCTGGCTGCCGGGTTCCGGTGTGCCGGTGGCGGCGACCGGCACGTTGGCGGGCGTGGCTGCGGCAATCGGCCTCGATGCGAGTTTCTTCATGCAGACGCCGCCACGGCTCGGCGTCTTCGCTCTGTTGTTGCTGGCGCCGCTCGGCGTCGTGGTCGGTTCAGTGCCGCTGCTGAGTTCGCGCCCAGCAGTGCGCTTCCTCGTACGCATGACGCCGGTCGTGATAGCGGTCGGCGTTGCCATCTGGCTTGCTGCCGCGGGAGCGCCGGAACCCGACCCGTATCGCTGACACGCGCAGTGTCGGGGGCTCTGTTATCATCCCGGCATGCGCCTCCTGGTCTTGCTCCTGCTTGTCGGCGGCTCGTTACCCGCGCAAAAGAGCATTGCGATTTACCGCGATAAGGGCGTCTGGCCAAGCGAGGGGCACTTCGCGTTGCCGGTAGTGATCGAGTGGCTCGGGCATCGCTGGCAATGGATCGACGGTCCCTTCATCGAAGGTGGGGGACTGCGCAAGAACGGCAAGAACGTCTTCGATCTGCTCGTAGTTCCCGGCGGCTGGGCCCCGGACTACTTCGCCAGGGTGGGTGGCTGGAACGGAGCTGGACGCGGTGACGACGAGATTCGTGCGTTCGTCGCCAACGGTGGTGGGTATCTCGGCTTCTGTGCCGGCGCCTTTGCAGCGGCGAGTACCGCGCGTTGGTTGAACCGGACCTATGCGTATCCATGGCGGCTCTTCGACGGTCGAGCGGAGGGACCGTTGCCGTGGAACAAGCTGCGCCCTGGCGGCTTCTTGCGTGCCGGGCACGGCACGGCAGTTCTCGACCTGACGGCTCCGCAACTGGCTGGCCGTGGTCTGTCCGCGGTGGTGCGTCCGATGCTCTATGGCGGCCCACGCCTCGTGCTGCGCGATCCAAGAAGACCACCGCCCGGTTATCGAGTCTTGGCCAAGCATGGCGAAGACGGCAGCGCGTCGATTCTCTCGTTCCGGTACGCGTCGGCGAGTGGCGGGTGGGTCGTGCTGAGCTCGTTCCATCCCTCAGTGCTGACTGACGATGGCGCGGCCCTCGATCGCGACCACGATGACTACCGTTGGGCTGGAGGTGGCGCTGATCCCGACGGTGCGCGGGAGGATTGGAAGCTGGCCGCGGCGCTCGTCGAGATCGCGCTCGGCCTACCAGTGCAGAAGGCGCCGCCTTTGCCGCGCGCGGCAGGCTCGGTCACGGTTCCCGCTGTCCTGCCTCTGGGGCAGACGACCTTGTTGCCCCTCTCTCAACCGAGCTCGCCGGGAGCGGTTTACGTGCTACTCGCTTCGGCAAGCGTGGTACCCGGTGTGCCCTTGGGCGATGACGTTTGGCTGCCGCTGACCTTCGACGTGCTGCTACAGATGAGCTTGCAGGTCCCGAGTGTGTTCCAGTCATTCGTAGGAACGCTCGATGGGCAGGGCCGTGCGACCGCCAAGCTCGCTCTACCCGCGCTCCCGGCCTTGCGAGGACTGCCGTTCGAGTTTGCGTTCGTGACGCGCGGCGCTACTCGGTGGTTGGCCGCGTCTGCCCCAGCAGGGGGCGTGACGCAGTAGAGAGCTGGCGCAGTAGTCGGTCTACCTCAGGCCCTCACGCTCGAAGCGCTCACGGAACAACTGGCGCGCGCGAGCGAGCCGCCACCGCACTGTTGAGTAGGTGGCGCCGACGATCGGTGCGATCTCGCGGCAGGAGATGCCTTGCAGGTCGCGCAGGGCGAGCACGGCGCGCAGATTCTCAGGCAACCCGTCGAGCACTTCGTGAACGAGGCCTGCCTGCTCCTTCTGTTGCAGCGCGCGATCCGGTCGTGCTTGCTCATCGTCTTCGGGAGGTGTCCACGCGTCCTCGTCGAGTTGCGTCGTGCCACGTCGGTGCTTGCGCAACGCATCGATCGCGAGATTCGTGACGATGGTGTAGAGCCACGTCTGGAAGTTCTTGGCAAAGTCGAAGCGGTCGAGGCTCTTGAACACTCGCAGGAATGCCTCTTGCACGACGTCACGCGCCTCTTCGACGCGACCGACGACATGAAAAGCGACCCAGAACGCTTGTCGCTCGTGACGGGCGACGAGTCCTTCGAAGGCGGCAACGTCGCCGCCCAAGATGGCGTCGATCAGGTCCTGGTCACGAACCGCCGCACCCGGCTTACGGGTTCGGTCCAGTTCCTCGCTGACGAAGCGCGCCGCGTAGCGGCGTTCCGGACTGGCGGCGGTGCTTGCCATCTGGTCAAGGTAGGTCCCAACCCTTGCGCTGAGCTTGCGGGTAGGTCCCGAGCTTGTTGCTCGGTGAAAGCCCATTCGGCGCCTTGCCGGGAGGAAACGTGTTCAGAGAGGGAGCAGCGGTGTCCCTGACCCCAGGAGTTGGCGGCCTGGAGCCCGAGCGCCCCGGCGAGGTGGTGGCTGTCGAGCCATCGCGCGCCGATTTTTTGCCGGGCACCGAACGGAGCTGGCGCTAGCGACGCTGTCCCTGGAGCACGCGGTCCAACCGCACTTGACGAACCGGTCTCACGACCAAGGAAAGAAAATGACCACAGCAAGAAATCTGTTCGCTGCGGCAGCCGTCGCAGCCCTCTCCCTTTCTTCCGCTGCCCCGCTCCTGGGCCAGAACATCTATAGCCCGTCGAGACTCGCGTTTGCGACGCCAGCTCGTGACTACGGAAACAACATGATCGGCGCTATCAACAACGCGAGTCTCGACGTGAGGACGACGCGGCGCTGGTTCCGGGGACCCTTCTACTACCAAGATTCGACGACCGCCGACCTCGACGTACGGAATCGGGTGCGGTTGGTCTCTATGAAATTCGAGGGAGCGCGCGTCCAGGCCAGTGCCTCCAGAGTCTTCAACAGAGGGACCGCCAACGTCGATGTGGAGCTTCTTGGGAACACGAGGTGGAGTGGCCCGCAAGCTAGCATTCAGAGGAGCGGTGCCCTCCGTCTGCCGCGCCTTCTGAGCACAGACGGGTTTGGAAAATCCGTCCCAGTACCCTTCCTTGCGGCTCCCATCTATATCAGCACCTTCGTCGGGGTGACCGCCGACTGCGACATGACGTTCGATCTCGGTGACGGTCGCCGCTACAGGACGTCATCCAACCCGTATATCTACCTCCGATCCAGTCCCGGCGAGCTTGGCCTCTTGGGCTCCGCTTCGACCAAGGCGACGTTTACTGCCGGTATAGGTGTCCGTATTCCTTTTATTGCCAGTGCCGAACTCCGTTTTGAAGGCGATCTGGCGGAGCAGCGTTCCATGCCTGACATCATCGCCAGCGTGAGAAACGGCATCCGTCCCCAAGTGGCTGTAAATCGCGGAGTCAGATGGACTCACGTTTTTGAGGAATACAAGTTCAGCCTCAAGCTCGTGGCCTGGTTCCTATGGATGCGAGGGGAATGGACACTCCTTGGCCCATTCAAAGGCAATGCGGAGTCCTTCACGTTCTGATAGAGGCGTCAACCAAGCCCACGCGCCTCCTACCCGGCTGGACACCACCATCCGGGTAGGGGGCGTTTTCGTTTAACAAACCGAACGGCACGGACGACCGCGACGCTGTCCTGTGCGTGAACCAACCCAAGGACATCGCCATGAATACTGCTTCAGACACGCGTCGCCTCTCCCGTCTCCTGGCCTTGGGCCTGATCCTCGCCCTCGGCGTGCTCGCGGCCGTCACCATGCTGCCGAGCGCACCCGGCGTCCGGGACCATGCCGAGGCAGACACGGAGTTCACCGAGGCGGCGGTGCCGCTGGCCTTTCCCCCCAGCGCCCCGTCCGGCCGCACGGCGCTGGCTGCCACCCGGCATGCCGGGGTCTACCACGCGCCGGTCGGGAGCCGGTTCGTGTTCGACCTTGACTACCGCATCGGGATTGACATGAGCGCCACGAAAGGGAACGACACCGCGCCCACCAGCGGCCAGAAACTGCACGGCCGCGGCCAGTTGGAGTTGACCGTCGCCGCCCGCCGCCCCGGAGAAATCCTGGTCATGGCGCAACTCCCGGACCTGACCCTGGAAGCGGCTGGCTCGAACCTCGATGAGACCGCTGCCGGGTGGCGCGCACCGCTGTTCGTCAAGATGACCGAGGATGGTCGCCCGCTCGGCCACGCCTTCGACGCACAACACGACGTCGGGGCGCGCAACATGCTGCGCGGCCTGCTCTGCCTGCTCGCCTTCGTGGTGCCACCCGACGCCGGCGACCAATGGGAGGTCGAGAGCACCGATGACACCGGTACCTTCGTGGCGCAATACCGACTCCTCACCGCGAGCGGTGCGCACACGATGGCACTGCAACGGACCAGGGACCGTTACCTGACGATGACCCGCTTCCCCGACGAGACCCCCGAGCACACCCTCGGCGGCCGGGCCTGCGCCAGGATCGATGACCGGCTGGGCTGGCTGTCTCACGCCGACGTGGACGAAAGCTGCGACGTGGTCATACCCATCGTGCACGACACCAACGCCTTCCTCAGCGTCCGCACGAAGATCAGCCTCGAGTTGACCGGCGCCGACCGGGTAGCGGTGGAGGGCCTGGTGCAGGAAAACCCCTGGGACCTGCCGTTCGTGGCCGTATTCACCGCCATCCAGTCCGACAACGGAGATGCCGGCAGAATCGCAAGTCTGACGCGCAAGCTCGACGGCGTCACGCTGCACGGCCTGCTCAGCGAGTTGCAGGCCGTGCTCGCGGCCGGGGAAGCGTCGAGAGCGAAGGCCCTGTCTATCTGCGTCAAGCTCGCGGGGCTGTTGACCATCAAACCCGAGGCGATCGGCACACTGCTCGATCTGATCCGCGCGAACGGGATCGGCGTCGATGTGGCCATGTATTGCCACGCTGCCCTCGCCCAGGCAGGCACGCCCGCCGCCCAGACGGCGCTGACCGCGATCCTCGCCGATCCGTCGGTGCCGATGGTGATCCGCCGCAGCGCCGCCGGGGCGATATACGACATCGAGGCGCCGACCGACTCGGTGTTCGATGTGCTGTCCGCGCAGGTCCGCGACATGCACGCGCTGAACGAGGTGAGCGGCAACTCTCTGCTGGCGTTCGGTGTGCTCGCGGGACGCAGCGACGCCCGGCTGGGCGACGGCCGGACCGGCCTGGATCGCCTGCTGGCGATGGAGACCTCGGCGCGCAACGCCGGCGCGACCGAGGCGTGGCTGGACGCCCTGGGCAACAGCCGTCAGCCGGCGATCCTCGACCGGGTTATGCCCTACCTCGATGACAGTGATGCGCGCGTGCGTCAACGTGCCGTGGTGGCTCTGCGCGGTATCGACACCCCGGGCGCCGCCGCTGCCATCGAGCACCGGGCCATGCACGATGCGGACCTGCAGGTCCGCATCGTGCATGGCCCGGTGCTCGATGGCAGCGGCGGCGCCCG
>NYZE01000158.1 GCA_002685965.1 Planctomycetota bacterium
AAGTGGATTGCTGAGACCGCCTACGAACACGGCAAGGGCGAGTTCACCGATTGGGTGCTTGAGGGCAAGCTGCTGCGCGCCAAGGCGTACGGCGTTCAACCGGGCTCGCCGCCCTCCATCGTGCTCCGTCCGAAGGACGCAAGGGGCGAGCGTGCTGTGCCCTTGGCCGCCTTCGCGCGCAAGCAGCTCGTCGACCGCGTGCGAGGGTCCGCGAGGACTTCGGCGCAGCGAACCGGCCTCGGTCTCTTCCTCTTCTACGGAGATCACTTCGACGAGGCCTACTCGCTGCTCGGTACGAGCTGGGTGCAGAGGCTGGATGCGCGCAGGGAGCGACGCCGGTCGGTGCTGGCGACGCGGGGTGAGGATGATGAATCCCAGGCCGCGCGGGTCCTGGACCGATTGCGTAGCCTGCTGCCGACCGTGCGCAGGAACTTCTCGTTGCTGGAGCGGCACCTGACGGAACTCGTCGACGGCGCCCTCGGCCGCACCAAACTGGTGCAAGGCGCCACGGCTGAGTTGACTTCCATTCGCCGCGCGGTCGCACGCGAGCGGCGGCGGCGTGGCATGGTCGCCCAACTCGAGGAGTCCCTGCGGGCGGACGGGGAGCTGGACTTGAGCGAGGGCGACGACGGCGCCAGCTTGATCTCGCTGTCGCTGCCCTTGCAACGTGCCGGCACGTTTCGCAACGGGATCGGTGGCTGGCGACGTGTGATGCGGGGCCTGGTGGCGCCGCCGGCGGTCGGGGACTCTCCGCGCGACGAGCTTGAATCGCCGCTGCGACTGCGCTTGCCGGTCCTTGACGCCAAGCGCCCGTTGAAGGCGGTCATCGCCTTCTCCATTCCCGCTGATGGGCGGCCGCTCGACCTCCTGCAGGTCGAACTCGCCGGGGGGCGTGTCCTGCTCGCACAGGCACCCGGCGGCGCAGGCCGGATCGGTGTCGATGTGAAGCAAGACCGGGGCCTGGCGATCAAGCGTGCACTCACCAGCAAGGGTCAACCCGGACCCAACTGGTTTCTGATCGCCGGGGCAACCCATGAACTCCGCATCGAGGTGGGCCCAGTGCACGGCGCAGTGCGCGGCATCACGGTCCTGCTCGACGGCATCGTGATCACGGCCAAGGACGCCCGGATCAAGTGGCGCAAGGCGGCGACGCTCGCGGTCGGCGCGGTCGGTGGGATGGTGCTGCATTCGATCCGGATCGAGGGCGAGGGTCGCGAGTGAGACCTTTGCTGCTGCTGGCCCTTTTCGCTGGCGCGGCGCAGGCCCAGCACGACCGCCTGATCTCGGCGCTGGCCTCAGACGATGCGAATGCTCGTGAGGAAGCCAGCAGAGAACTGCGGGCGCGGTCGTCCGGAACCTGGGTTGCAGGGCTGCTTAGCGAGGCGCACGGGCGGTCGGCCGAGGTGCGCCAACGCGTGGCTCTTGCGTTGGGCCGCAACCCTCAACTGCTTGGCGAGTTGGCTGCAGCGGCCACTGGCGAGCAGGCGGCGAGGCGTGAGTTGGCGCAAGCGGCGATCCGCCGCCACTACATCGAGCACCGACTTGCTGTACCCGAGGCGCCCGATCGCGTCGATGTCCTACCGCGCGAGCCGGTGCACCTCGACGCGATCGAGCATCTCGCGGACCTCGTGGACGCGTTGCTGGCCTCCCAACGCATGGGCCTGCCGGTCCTGTTGGATCCTGCCGCAGACCGGGACGGTGCGGCGGCGCGACGCGCCTTTGTGAGAGCCCGCGGCGCGATTGCGGTGCGCGCGCTGTTGCCGCGCCCCAGAGCCTCAGGACTGCGCCTCGTGGTGTTCCCGGAAGGTAGTCTGATCACCGCTAGCACGCCGGCGCCAGCCTTCGATGAGCTGTTCCTGCGGGGCATGCTCGCGACGGCGGGGGGGGTGGCGATCACGCCATCGTCACGTCGTGCTGCCGTCAACCTGGGGGTGCTTGCCATACCTTCGCTCGTGCCGTGCCTCGAGCGGGAAGCCCGCGACGACGGGGATGCCGGCGAGTTGGCGTGCCTGGCCTTGGCAGCGGCCATGTTGCGGGGGCACGGCGTGGCGGACTTCGACGCTGTTGCCGCGCGCTTCTTGCAAGCGATGCGGCTTCGTCCCGGGCTGCGGCTGCTGCTCGGTGCAGCGTTGCGGCGACCTCTGGAAAAGACGCTCGCGCTCGGCCCTGCGCCGAAGTGGTTGATGGCCGGGGATGGGTTGCGCGACCCGATGCGCGTCGCCTTGCTTGCTGCTTGCCGACCTGGCGTACTGGCCGCGGACCTCCGCGCCCTGGTCACTGCGCCGGCGACCGATACCCAGGTGCGTGTGTGCGCAATGCTCGGGCTGCGCAAGGTCGTGACGCCGCTTCCGCTCCTTTTGGCGCAGCGCGTCCGCGCGTTGGCGTTGGCCCCCAACACGGAGCAAGCGATGCTCACGGCCGCCCTCGATTTGCTGACTCGCCGCGATCCCGGGTGGAGCGCCGGACTGCAAGCGCTGCCAGCCGCGAGCCTCGGTGAGAGCTTGGAGCGTGGCCGACTCTGGGGTCGAGCGTTGCGGCGCGCCGGTGCGCAGGGCGACGATGTGCTGCTGACCACGCTACGTGGGGCCAAGGGCGTGACGGGCGCACACCTGGGATTGCTTGAGGGCAGCCGCGACGGTGGCGGGCCGACCTTCGCGCGTTGGCAGCATGCCCGCAGTGCTGCCAACGCTGGTAGCAAGGGCTCGTTGTTGGTCGATCTCGCCATCGGCGCCATGACTCTGCCGCCGGTCCAAAGGCGTGAGGATCAGGCGCGGTGGGGGCAGGCCCTGGTCCGGTTGCAGGAAGCGGCCGCCGGGCCGGAGACGGAAGAACCGCCGGGGCTGCGTGCTGCGATCGCACGGGCCATGAGCGTCCTTCTCTTGGCAACGAACGCGCGGGTGGGTGGCCTGCCGCCGGCTCACTGGCTGGTCGAGGCCTGGCTGGTTCGGAGGAAGCAGCCCGAGGCCTTCCTGGCCGGGGCAGAGCGATTCGCCGAGGATCGCCCCCTGATCGTGCGGGACCTCAAGTTCGAGTTGGCCCGCCGTAGGCGGCAGTTGGCGGGCAATCGGCGCATGCTCCTCCTGGAGCGGCGCCTGGACCGTATGCTGCTGGGCCGCGGCCTGAAGGGCTTGCGCCTCGTGGATCCAGCCGACCCGCTACTGCGGCCGGGCATCGTGAGATAACCTGGCCTGTGGCCGAGCGTGCTCAGGTCGTGGCCACGACCTGGACGAAACGTCGATAGCGGCCAAGCGCCTACCACCATGAGCGAACCCGAAACCAACCCAGCGCTGACCGACGGCGTGCTCGTGATCGTCGAACGGACGGTCAATCCTTACCTGGTTTGCTTCCACGAGCCGAACGGCTTCCGAAGTGAGCAGATCCGGGCGTTGCGCAATCGCTTGACCGTCATGAACCCGGACGGCTCGGCCCGCTCGTTGGTGATCACGTCAGCCATCCAGGGAGAGGGCAAGACGGCGACGGCCTTGAACCTCGCAATGAGCATGACCGAGCTCCAGGACCATCGGATCCTCGTGTTGGACTGTGATCTGCGCAAACCCTCCGTCGAGACCTTCCTTGGCCTCAACCGTGGACCGGGCTTGGCGGACTTGCTGCAGGGCAGCACCAGTCTCGATGAAGCGATCCGGCCGTCGGGGATACCCGGCCTTGACATCATTGGCGCGGGCTCACGACCGAAGAATCCGTCCGAGCTGGCCGCGTCACGTCGCGTGGACGAGCTGCTCGGGCAACTCAAGGAGCAATACAATTACGTCCTGCTCGACACGCCACCGATCGTCCCGATATCGGATGCCGGTATTCTCAGTGCGAAGTCGGACGGGACGCTTGTCGTAGTGGCCCTCGAGCGCGCAGCCCGACGGATGGTCAAGGAAGCCCTAGAGCAGCTCGAATCAGTCGGTGCGCAACTGCTCGGTACCTTCGTGGTTGGCATCCGCGGCGCCGATCCGGCCACGGACGAGCGCTACCGCTACACCTGGGACGGTGAAGCCAAAGAGTGATGGGGAGTTTCGCAGAGAACTAGCGTGGGCAAGCTGACCAACAAGCTCCAGGAAGCCGTCAAGAAGCTGAGCTACAGCACGACGGTAGACCAGCTCAAGCGTAAGGGGATCCAGAAGGTCAATGTCGTTGGTCTGGACCGGATCGTCGCGCTGATCGAAGCGGCGGTGCATCGCACGCTGAAAGCGCGCATGGCCGGCCTTGAAACGGCCGAGATGTGCGGCGAGATCGCGGGCCAGACGCGGGACGAGTTCTTACGCCTGCTGCACTCGAACGAGTCGCTCGAGAAGGCGCACCAAGAGATGCACGGAGAGAAGTCCGCGCTCGAGGAGCAGGTCGCGCTTCTGCGCACCGAACTGCAAACCGTCCAGGGCAAGCTCGCCTCCCGCGAATCCCAGTTGGCGCGGGAGGCCAAGGTCCAGGCCGCAGAAGAGGACCAGCACCTGCACGAGGAGATCCATGGACTGTTGGCCCAGCGTGGGATGGATGATGAGCGCACGCGCGGGCTGGTCCAGGAAGTGTTCGGGCTCGTGCGGGGCCACCTGGAGGTGGAGCGAACGCGGGTCACCGAGGCGCGGCGCAAGGAGTACCAGACGGAAGTCGAGTTGCTGAATCGGCGCCTGGCCAAGCTCAATGGCGCCCTCGCTGCGACCGAGGACCAGCTCCAGCGAGTGATGAAGGCCAAGACGCTCCATCCAGGGCTCCCTTCCGTCTACAAGAAGGTCCAGGGCCTGGACAGCCACGACAGCCTCTTCGCGAAGAAGACGGAACTGATGGAGTCGATCTTCGAGGCCAACCTCAGGTTGCGGCGGGAAATCGCCTAGCTGGACCGATGAGGGCAGAATGAGCGGGAACATGGACACGAGCGAACCGGCCGGCGCCGACCAGACGCCGATGGAGGGGTCTGCCGTCGAGGGTGCGACGGATAAGGAACATGGCGTGCTCTATGTCGGCGTCGACATGGGAACGTCGAGAACTTCGGTCAGTGCCAGCAACGGTGTGCGCGAGACCCTGGCCTCCGTCGTCGGCTACCCGAAAGACGTCGTGGCGCGGAAGCTCTTGAAGCGTGATGTCGTCTTCGGCGACGAGGCGCTCGAGAAGCGCCTGTCGCTCAACCTCTACCGCCCGCTCGAGCACGGCGTGCTCAAGAGCGGCGACGAGCATGACGGCGACAAGAACCTGGAGGCGGCCAACGCGCTGCTGCGCGCCGCAGTGGCGATGTGCCGGGCCCGCAAGGACGAGCTCGTCTACGCGGTCATCGGCGTGCCGGCGCAGGCCAGCATCCACAACAAGAGGTCCATCATCGATGTGGCGCGCGAGAGCGTGGACTCAGTGATGCTGTGCTCGGAACCCTTCGCCGTCGCCTACGGCCTGGACATGCTCGAGGACGCCCTCGTCATCGACATCGGTGCAGGCACGACCGACCTTTGTCGGATGCATGGCACGATGCCGGAGGACTCCGATCAGATTACCCTGACCTACGCGGGCGACTTCGTTGACCGTGAACTCTCCGCTGCCCTCGAACAAAGCTGCGAAGGCGCGCAGTTCACGCTCGGTATGGTCAAGGCGACCAAGGAAAAGTACTCCTTCGTGCACGGACAGGAGGAGCCGGTCATTGTCGACTTCCCGGTCGCCGGCAAGCCGCAACCGTTCGACATCACCAAGGACCTCCTCGAGTCCTGCAAGAAGGTCGTGCCGCCGATCGTCGAGGCGCTCGGCCGCCTGGTCGGGAGCTTCGACCCGGAGTTCCAGCACAAGTTGCGGAGCCGTGTCCTGCTGGCCGGCGGCGGCTCGCAGATCCGTGGTCTCGACCGCGCCATCGAAGACGAGATGAAGACCACGCTCGGTGGCGGCACCGTCATCCGCATCGAGGAGCCGATCTACGGCGGCGCCAACGGCGCCCTCAAGATCGCCCACGACATGCCGGAAGACTTCTGGGAGAAGCTGAAGTAGGGAGAACCACTCTCGTGTCCCCAAGGCACTGGAGTTGCGGCGTCCACATCTAGGGCGAGGCGTGCTCTGCCTGCCACTAGGTGACGTTTACCGTACCTGGAACCAGCGATTGCCGTCCTGGCCCGTGTAGCCGCCGCTGCGGTCGATCCTGGAGCCGGCACGGCGCAGTCCGGCCCCGGGGCGCGGGAAGTGGCTAAGGCCGACGTAGGGCACGGCCATGTTGCGGCTCTGGCGGAGCGAGGCAGTCGAGCGGCGGTAGGCAGCGAAGCCCGACCGTCCGGGCTGATCAGGCCAAGCGAACACGACCATGTCGAAGGACTTGCCCTCGACATCGTGGAGGATCCAGGCCCGGTACCAGGTCGAGTCGTCGCGCCACACCGGGAATCGGTCAGCCGCGCCAGGAAGCTCCTCTGTGGAGGAGGGGGGAACGGCGCGGAGCGGCAATCGCTTGGCCGCGGCCAGGAAGATCGGCCAGGCGGTGGGCAAGCCACTCTTGCGGCCGATCGCGAGTAAGGCCCTGGTTCGGTCGCGGGCGGCGGCCTCGGCTTGGGGCAGCGCCTGGGTAGGCGG
>NYZE01000159.1 GCA_002685965.1 Planctomycetota bacterium
AGCGCGGCTCGCCGTTGGCGAAGGGACTGGAACAACGCGGGGCGGCGATGATCGTGTCGCGGTCCACCAGCGTCCACGACCCGAGCGGCGCCGACGGCGTGTCAGCGGGGAACAGGAGCGGCCTGCCCGAAACATGCGGCAGCTTGTCCTGGATCAATGTGGCGCGGCGATGTTGGGCACACGAATACAAAGCCCAGTTGCGCTGGATGGCTCGCAGTGCCCGCGCACCCTCACTGATCGAGGCAATCCGCAGGGACACCGGTTCGTGCCACACGTTTTGCGCCCAAGCAACGTTGCGGGCTGCACCGTCAGCAAGCACCAAACGGTCGTGCACCACTGCCACGTCGCCGACTTCGTCGATCAACTGCTGCACGTAGCCCGGCGCAGCCAGGTACGCGGTCTGGCCGAGGGGCCGGGGAGCGGGCACAGCGGACTCGGTCACCGGAAGGACTCTAACAGATCACCCACGTCCCCTAGCATGCGCACATGAGCCAGCTGGCTGACACGCCGCCAAAAACCAAGGCCCTGCGCTTCCCGATCGCGGGCATGAACTGCCAGGGCTGCGCGGGCGCGATCGAGCGCGCGCTCGATCGTGTGCCCGGCGTCGTGCACGCCGAGGTCAGCTTCGGCGCACGCAGCGCCCGCGTCGACCGCGAGCGAGCCTTTGACAACGATGAGGAAGTGCTCGAGGCGGTCACCGCGGCCGGCTACCGAGTTTGCCAACAGAGCAGCGCAGGTCTGGCGGCACAACTGGACTTCGCAGACCAGGCGGAAATCGCCGAGACACTGACGCTGCGCCGTAACGCAATCGTCGCGATCGTGGCCGGGACACTGGCCATCACCCTCGCACACGCTGGCGCGCCGATCGTGCTGGCCATCCTCGCCGCCGCGATCGTCGAGTTCGTCGCCGGGCGCAGCATCCTCGTCGACGGCGTGCGAGCCCTGCTGCGTCGCGCACCGGACATGCATTCGCTCGTGGCGCTCGGGTCCGGCACTGCGTTCGTGGCCGGAACGTTGGCGCCCATGGCTCCGGACGCACTCGGCAGCCCCGCCCCCCACCTGCAGGCAGCGGTGCTGATCGTTGCCTTAGTGCTCGTAGGACGCTACCTCGAGGGTCGCGCCCGCGCCCGAACGGGCGGCGCCGTGCGCGCGCTACTCGACCTGTCACCACCGACCGCGCGCCTCTTGCACGACGGCGAAGAGCACGAGGTACCACTCGGCACGGTGCAACCGGGCGACATCGTGCTCGTCCGACCAGGCGAGAGGCTGCCGGTGGACGGCACCGTGCGCGATGGGCAATCCAGCATCGACGAGTCGATGCTCACCGGCGAAAGCATCCCGGTCGAACGCGCCGCCACAGAGAAGGTCTTCGCGGGCACACTCAACGGACTCGGCACGCTGACGCTGACTGCAACGGGCGTGGGCGAGCAGTCGGCAGTCGGCCGGATCGCGACGGCCGTGCAGGCTGCACAGGGGTCGCGGGCGCCCGTGCAACGCTTCGCCGATCGAATCAGCCGCGTCTTCGTGCCGACCGTGCTGGTCATCGCGGTGCTTGCCTTCACTGCCTGGCTCGTCGCTGGCGCCGGCCTCGAGGTTGCAGTGGCACGCCTGGTCGCCGTCCTGGTCGTCGCGTGCCCGTGCGCCCTCGGGTTGGCAACACCGACCGCCATCATGGTCGCGGTCGGCCGCAGCGCCCGCGAAGGCACTCTGCTCCGACGCGCCGAGGCGCTCGAGCACCTCGCGTCGGTGGACACGGTCGTGCTCGACAAGACCGGGACGTTGACGCTCGGCAAGCCCGAGCTCGTCCGCACCGTGACACTCATTGATGGCGCCAACAGTGACGCGTTGATCGCCCTCGGGGCTGCGGTCGAGGCCAAGAGCGAGCAGCCACTGGCCCGCGCCATCGTCGCGGCCGCAGCAGAACGCCAGCTCAGCATCGCCGCAGTGCACGACTTCACGGCGTTGCCGGGGAGCGGCGTGCGCGGAAGAGTCGACGGCCACGAGGTCTGGCTCGGCAGTCCGCGTGCCGCGGTGGAGGCCGGGCACGACGTCACCGATGAGGTCATCGCTCCGGTTGTGGCCGCCGGCGAGACACCGGTCGTTCTCGCCGTCGACGGCCAGCCGGCGGCACTCTTTGGCATGTCGGACAAGGTTCTGCCGCAGAGCCGTGCGACCGTGGACGGATTGCGTGGGCTCGGACTCAGCGTCCGCATTCTCTCGGGAGACCACCCGGCAGCAGTCGCCAAGGTCGCACGCGACCTTGACATCGAAGACCACCGCGGCGCCCAGCGACCGAATGACAAGGCCGACGCAGTGCGCGAGCTTGCCAGCCAAGGTCGCAGCGTTTGCATGGTCGGCGACGGGATCAACGACGCGATCGCGCTGCGCGTGGCGGACGTCGGTCTCGCCATGGGCAGCGGCGCCGATGTCGCCATCGAAGCAGCAGACGGTGCACTGCTCCGCAACGATCCCTCGCTCCTGCCCGTCCTCATCGTGTTGGCACGCCGAACGATGTCGACGATCCGCGCCAACCTGGCTTGGGCCTTCGGCTACAACCTGCTCGCGCTACCGCTGGCCGCGGGCGTCCTCGCGCCGTGGACAGGATGGATGCCACCGCCATCATGGAGCGCTGCGGCGATGGCGTCATCAAGCGTGCTCGTCGTGCTCAACAGCCTGCGCTTGCGTTGGGCGAAGCTCGGCTAGCCGGCAGCACAGACCGTCCGCCCTCACCGGGACAGGTCGCCCGCACTGGAGTAGAGTGTGGGCAAGCTTCGACCCTGCCTCGATCCCCAAAGGAGTTCGACATTGCGCACCTCACCAGCTTCCATCGCCTTGGCCTGCCTCCTCACCGCTGGCCTTTCGGCACAGACTTCCTGGATCTCGCCGAAGAGCGGCGCGGCGAACGGCAACACGAACAACAACATCCCGTACTCCTGGTGGCCGACTCGCTACCAGCAGATCTTCAATCACGACTCGTTCACGCCAACAACCGGTGTCATGCCGCTTCGCGGCTGCAACTACCGCATGGCATCGCCCTTCGCCAACGGCCGCTACGGCGACCAGACGATCGAGATCGACATGTACCTGTCAATGGCGCCGACGGGCACCAACGCGGTGACCTACAGCAGGACCTTCTCCGGCAACGTCGACAGCACGACGACCAAACGTGTCATCCGGCGCAAGCGGTTCAAAGTGCCGAAGCTGTCGAACCAGAACTTCGACATCAAGTTCCCGTTCGACGCGGGTCAGATCTTCATCTTCGTCACCGGACAGAAACGCGCGCTCGTGCAAGAGGTCCACATGTGGGGACACACGGCCAACACGAACGGGATCTTCACCTACCCGATGGATGCACACCGTCAGACGACGCCGGAAGTCACTCGCGTCTACAGCTATCAAAGCAGCTCGACACGCGGCAGCTACGCCCAGAATGGGGCGTTCAACGGATGCGCAAACAACCAGAACCTGATGCCGGACCACCACGCGAGCTACAGCATCACAGTCGGCAGCTCGACCGGTTTCGTCTACGGCAGATCCAAGATGGCAAACGCGCCGGGCTTGCTGATCATCGGCGCCACCCCGCTCAACATCACGATCCCGGGCACCCAGTGCAACCTGATGCAGGACCTCTTGATGACGTTCGTCAAGCCCTCCAGCAACACAATCGGAGGCTACACCGAGTTTCCCATCCCGATTCCGAACGTCGCCGCCTTTGGCGGTCTCACGTTCCTTACCCAGATCTGGTGGGTCCAGTCCGGCAACTTCCCGGCCAACCTGTTCGCGAGCCGCGGCATCAGAGTGACCGTGGGCTCGGCGGTGTCACCTGACATCCGGGCGACGGCGACCGGGGCGACAACGGGCTACGGCCTGATCGCCCAGTTCAACTGAGCGCGCCTTGCACACCTCACCAGCTGCCACCGCCTTGGCCTGTCTCCTAACGGCTGGCCTTTCGGCACAGGCTTCCTGGATCTCGCCGAAGAGCGGCGCGAAGAACGGCAACACGAACAACAACATCCCGTACTCCTGGTGGCCGACTCGCTACCAGCAGATCTTCAATCACGATTCGTTCACGCCAGCAATCGGCGTCATGCTGTTTCGCGGCTGCAACTACCGCATGAACAAGAGCTTCGCCAACGGCCGCTACGGCGACCAGACGATCGAGATCGACATGTACCTGTCGATGGCGCCAACGGGCACCACCGCGACGACCTACAGCATGTCCTTCTCCGGCAACGTCGACAGCACGACGACCAAACGTGTCATCCGGCGCAAGCGGTTCAAAGTGCCAAAGCTGTCGAACCAGAACTTCGATATCAAGTTCCCGTTCGACGCGGGTCAGGTCTTCATCTTCGTCACGAAACAGAAACGTGCGCTCGTGCAGGAGGTCCACATGTGGGGACACACGGCCAACACGAACGGGACCTTCACCTACCCGATGGATGCACACCGTCAGACGGCGCCGGAAGTCAGTCGCCTCTACAGCTATCAAGGCGGCTCGAAGCGCGGCAGCTACGCCCAGAATGGGGCGTTCAACGGGTGCGCAAACAACCAGAACCTGATGCCGGAACACCACGCGAGCTACAGCATCACAGTCAGCAGCTCGACCGGTTTCGTCTACGGCAGATCCAAGATGGCGAACGCGCCGGGCCTGCTGATCATCGGCGCCACCCCGCTCAACCTCACGATCCCGGGCACCAAGTGCAACCTGACGCAGGATCTTCTGATGACGTTCGTCAAGCCCTCCAGCAACACAGCCGAAGGCTACACCGAGTTCCCCATCCCGATTCCGAACGACACCGCCTTCGGCGGTCTCACGTTCCTTACCCAGATCTGGTGGGTCCAGTCCGGCAACTTCCCGGCCAACCTGTTCGCGAGCCGCGGCATCACAGTGACCGTGGGCTCGGCGGTGTCGCCTGACATGTGGGCGACGGCGACCGGGGCGACGATGGGCTACGGTCTGATCACCCAGTTCAGCAACTGAGCGCACGTCGCAGCGCGTCGATGGCCAAGGCGCCATTGACCCAATGCACGGACACGCGCACGCAAACCTAGCCCCTGTAGCGCCACGAGGCCGCAGCTCGCCGCAGTCAATCTCGCACAGCCACCCCCCCCACGCTACTCGAGCCGCTATCGTCCAGTCAGTCCAACCCACGGTGATCGACCATGCAGACGTTGCTTCCGCTACTCCTCCCAGTTCTCATCGGCGCCTCGTCCATCGGCGACGACCCCGTCAGGTTCATGCACCAGCCGCATGTCAACGGCAACAGGATCGCCTTCTGCTACCACGGCGACATCTGGCTCGCCAATGACGACGGCAGCAGCGTCAAGCGCCTGACCAACCACCTCGCCAACGACACGCACCCGAGGTTCTCGCCGGACGGGAAGTGGATTGCCTTCTCGAGCAATCGCATGGGCAACGACGACATCTGGGTCATCCCGGTCACAGGTGGCGCGCCGAAACAGATCACCTACCACACGACCGGCGACACGATGTGCAACTGGACACCGGACGGGAAGCACATCCTGTTCGCGTCGTCGCGCTCGACACATCCCTTCCTCAACCCGCTCTACAGCGTGCCGGTAGCCGGTGGTATCCCGGTGCCCCTCGACATCGACACGGGCTCGAACGGCATGATTCGCCAGGACGGCCAAATGCTCGCGTTCAACCGGCAGCGCACGACGTCAACGCGCAAGCACTACAAGGGCAACCGGCAGACCGATATCTGGGTGCAGGATCTGCGCTCGACTGGCAAACCGATCCGCCAACTCACGGACATCGACACCAAGCAGCATCGCAGTCACATGCACGACGCCTACCCGATGTGGGGCAAGGACGGGAAGATCTACTTCGCGTCCGAGCGCAGCGGGATCTTCAACATCTGGCGCATCGACGCCAAGGGCGGGCAACCCGAGCAGGTCACCAAGCACGCGAAGGATGGCGTGCAGAATCCGTCGATCAGTGCCGATGGTTCGACCCTGATCTATGAGAACGACTTCGAGCTATGGAAGTTAGCCGTGCCCGGTGGTCAGCCCGAGAGGATCGAAATCCGCCTCGCCTTCGAACCGAAGGAGAACACCTTCAGGTTCATCACGACCTCGAACACGGCCGACGGGCTCTCGCCTGCGCCGGACGGATCGAGCGTGGCAGTCGACTACCACGGCGAAATCTTCCTCGTTCCGGCCAATGCCAAGCGTGGCGAGAAGTCCCAGGTCACGAGCTCCGGTTGGCGCGAGCGCTATCAGAAGTTCTCTCCCGACGGCAAGTTCATCGCCTACGTCTCGGATCGATCGCACGAGGAGGAGATCTGGGTCTACGAGCTCGCCACCAAGACGCACCGCCAGCTATCCAAGCATGAGTCGACCAAGCGCAGCATGGTGTGGTCGCCGGACTCGAAGAAGATCGTCTTCGACGGCGCCAACGAGCTCGTGCTCGTCGACGTTGCTACCGGCAAGGCCACCAAGCTCGGCTACAACGTCGCCGGCGGCTACAGCGTCTCGGAGTTCTCGCGCGACGGCAAATGGCTGGTCCTGACCAAGAGCGATGCCGACCGCAACAGCGACGTCTACCTGCACGAGATCGCGACGGGCACGCAGCACAACGTGACCAAACACCCGGCGCGCGACTCGGGCGGCAGGCTGACACCGGACGGCAAGACCGTGGTCTTCACTTCGCGCCGCAACGGCGAGAGCTCACAGCTGTTCGCAGTGTCCCTGAAGAAGCTCACCAAGGACCCGAAGGATCCGCTCAACCAACCGGCCCGCCGTAGCCGCACGAGCCGTCGTGGTGGTCGCGGCGCGCGCCCGGAAGGCGGCGGAAGCGCCGACCGCAGCATCAGATCGAGCGCCCGCAACACGACACCACTGACGATCGCCATCGACGCCGACGACATCGACCGTCGTGCTGTTGCCCTGACGCCGAGTTCGGGCTCCGTCGGCAGCTACTTCCTGTCGCGCGACGGCAAGACGGTCTACTACACGGCCGGGAGTTCGCGCTTCGGCTTCGGACGGCGGCGCAGCGAGGTGAAGGAGCCAAACCTGCAACGGCGCCGCCGCCAGCGTCCCACCCAGACCCCGACTCAGCGTCCCACCCAACGTCCAACGCAGACACCCTCTCCCCGCCAGACCCGAGGCATGCCTGGCGCTCAGAGCGGCTCGAGCGGGAGCGGCCTGTGGTCGGTCGGCCTCGACGGCGACAATCGCAAGAAGGTCACGGACGGTTCGTTCCGTAGCCTCGCCGTCACGCCCGACAAGAGCGCGGTGTTCTTCAGCGACCGCGAGGGCATCTACAAGCTGGCGCTGTCGACCCGAAAAAAGGAGCAGGTGAAGTTCGAGCTCAAGGTCAAGGTCGACAACCACGCCGAGTGGGAGCAAGTCTTCGAGGAGTCCTGGCGGTCGATGAAGTACCGCTTCTACGACAAGGACATGCATGGCTTCGACTGGGACGCGATCAAGGCGCGCTACAAGCCCTACCTCGCCTACGTCGGCAGCAACGAGGACCTGAGTCAACTCGCCAACGAGATGATCGGCGAGCTCAACGCGTCCCACGTCGGCGTGCGCAGCTCGCCGAGTCGTTCGATGGATCGCGTCTATCAGACGAGGTTGCTCGGCTTCGAGATGTCGCCCGGCGCACAGCACTACACGGTGTCTCACATCTACCGTGACGGCCCGTCGGACAAGGAGTGGATCGATCTGGCAAACGGCGATCAGGTGCTGGCGATGAATGGCCAGCCGGTCGCGGCCGGTGACAACTACTGGAAAATCCTCAACGAGACCCTCAACGACTACGTCACGGTTCGCATCGCACGCAATGGCAAGGAACACAACATCCGTGTGCGACCGACCACGTCCTTGAGCAACATCAAGTACCGCGAGTGGGTGCACCAAAACACGAAGTTCGTCGAGAAGGAAACGGCCGGCGAGATCGCCTACTGCCACATTCGCTCCATGAGCCAGACCTCGCTCCGCCAGTTCGAGCGCGAGATCAGCCAGTACTGGAACAAGAAGGGGATCGTCATCGACATCCGCTACAACGGTGGCGGCAACATCGATGAGCCGCTGCTCGACATCCTTGAGCGGCGCCCGTACGCCTACGTCAACCAGCGTTGGGGAGCGCGCACTTGGGGTCGTCGGCACAGCCAGACGGTCGCCGGGCCGAAGGTCATGATGATCAACGAACGCTCGTTCTCCGACGCGGAGATGACGCCGATGGGCTTCAAGAACCTCGAGCTCGGCCGACTGGTCGGCACGCCAACTGGAGCCGGCGTGATCTGGACCGGCAGCTACCGCCTGATCAACGGCAGCCGGATCCGGACGCCGGGCTCGCTCGCGGTGACCTACGACCCGAGCAAGCCAAACAACTACGGCATCAACCTCGAGAACTTCGGCGTCGAGCCCGACGTCTGGGTCGAGAACTCACCGCGCGACGAACTCGACGGCAACGACCGTCAGCTGAAGGCGGCGATCGCCGAGGTCCGGCGGATGCTGGGCAAGGGCAGCTGGCAACACGCGACGCACCAGGGCAACGGAGCGAACGACCGGAAGTAGAAGCCAGACCAGGGTCGACTCGACTCGACCGGCCTACGTGACCTTAAATGGCACAGGGTAAATGGCACGGGGTGGATTGGCGTCTCGCGCGTTCACGGTCGCGGACAAGTGGTCAGCTGGCGACGAAGTGCACCATCCCCACCGCGTGGCGGGTGCTGCGTGCATTCTTGTCGGTGCTGACCCGCAACTCGAGGAGGTGCACGGCGCGGTCCAGGTCCGCCGCCAGGACGTGAACCCACGACAGGTGCAGCGCCCAGATACCGACCGCCGTGCCGTCGGGTTAGGATGCGCCGATGAAGCCCTTCCTGCTGATCACAGCTCTCATCACGCTGCTCGCCGCCTGCGTCACTACGCAGGACACGGACGCCAAACTGCTCGCCAAGGCGCAAGCGGTCCACGCGCGGGTGTTGACCCTCGACACGCACAAGGACATCTCGGCGCTCATGGCCAAGGACCCGCCGCAGGAGACCGAAGCGCGCAGACGGTTCCGCACGCGCTTTGATCCGAGCTACCGGGGAAGCAACCAAGTCGACTTCCCGAAGATGCGCGAGGGCGGATTGAACTGCGCGTTCTTCATCGTCTACGTCGGCCAGGGCCCGCTGACAAAGCCCGGCTTCCAGGGCGCGAAGCGGTC
>NYZE01000160.1 GCA_002685965.1 Planctomycetota bacterium
CTCGTCGACGAGCGACACCAGGATCCGCGGATCGTAGGACAGGTCGGCGTCGAGCCAGCACACCAGCTCGCCGCTGCCGGCCAGGAAGGCGGTGCGCAGCGCCGCCGCTAGGCCGAGATTGCGGCGATGACAGAGGAGCTGCGCCCTCGAGCCGAACGCGCCATCCGCGATCAGCTGCTCAGAGAACTCTCGCGTGCCGTCGCCGGAGCCGTCGTCGACGAGCAAAACGGTCGCTGCAGGCAAATCGGCCAACACCGGCGCGAGCTCGCTGGCGAGCCGCGCCAGCGTCGGGCGCTCCCGGTAGAGAGGCACAACGACGTCGGTACGAATGGGAAGCTGGCTCACGAAAAGGCCGCGCAGTATAGCCTTGATGATTATCAACCGTCCGGTCCGGCGACGACGTAGGATGTTTTCATCGCCAGGCAGAGCTTTTTCCGGAGCAAGCTCGAGACCGGAGCAGCCTCTGGGCGAGCAGAAGGGCCGAAGAACCAGCCATGAAGCTCTACCACTCGATGATTCGGGTCCGTGACCTCACGGCGAGTCTTGAGTTCTATACGGGCTTCTTGGGGCTCGAAGAGGTGCGCCGACACGATCTCGGCGACGAAGCGACACTGGTGTTCCTGAGCGACGAGGAGCGAAACTACTTCCTCGAGCTGACCTGGAACAAGGATGGACGCGACTACGAGGTGGGCAACCAGTTCGGCCATCTCGCGTTCCTGACAGCCGACCTCGACTCCGTGATCACGGATGTCGAACAGAATGGGTGGTGGTATCGACGCTCGAAGCCAACGTCGGGCAGTAGCTACATCTTCGTCAAGGATCCCGATGGCTACGACATCGAGGTCCTGCAAGCGAAATAGAGGGGAGGAAGGAAGTTGAGACGACCGTCACACATCATGTTTCTGTTTGCCGCAGTGCTGGCTGGCACGTTGCTCTTGTGTGAGGATCCAGTTGTCCCGGAGAGCGCAGTGCTGCCAGGCGGTAGGGCCACGGCTCCCAAGGTGCTGAACCGCGGGCGCGGCGACTTCGCAGCTACCGTGCCCGCCACCAAGGCCGGGCGCTCTGCCGAGCCGAGCAAAGGACCTTGGACGCTGTCCGGCACGGTCAAGCGCGAAGGCGAGACGCTACCCCTGGCCGCCGCGCTCGGCCTCGAGTTGATCCCCCTCGGCATCGGTCCGCACGCCACGGCCGGCCTGCAATCGATGATCACGACACCCAACGGTGGTTATTCCTGGGTCGGACTGTTTCCCGGTGCCTACCGGCTCCGCGCCCTGCCTGCTCGCGACTCGTCCTCGCACCTCGCAGTCGCGGTCGAAGTCGAGCTGCCCGACGGCTCCGCGGACTCACATGAGCTGCACCGCGACATCCTCCTGCCAACACCGCGCCTCCTACAGGGGCTCCTGCGCACCAAAGCGAACCATCCACCGGTCGGCATCAGGATCAGCGTCTCCGAGATCGGCCTGCATCGCGGCACCGCCGTCTGCGACGCCGACGGCACGTTCGAGATCGCTCAGGTCGGCGTTGGCCCCTTCGAGTTCCAGGTCCGCACCAACGACGGCACACCCGTCCCCGTCGAAACGGTCGAGCGCGCTCACTCCGAAAGCGGCACGGTCCAAGTCGCAGTCGTCATCCCCTAGGCAAACAGCTCACGCCGCTGCCGCGACCCTAGACGCCGCAAGGCGGGTGCCCAAGGGGCACGACCGCTGCTCTCGCCTTGCTCTGCCCGGCTACAGCAACCCGTGCTTGATCAACCGCTCGCGATACGTCGTCCGCGGTAGACCGAACGCCTGCGCCGCTTTCGTCAGGTTGCCATCCGCCTCGCGCAGCGTGCGCTCCAACGCATCGCGTTCCTGCGCCTCGAGCCTGTCCTTCCAGGTACCGTCGATGTCTACCGGCGCCTCTTCGAAGTTCGACACCGTCTGCTCGGCCAACTCGAGGTGCTCGGGGCCAACCTCGCCGCCACCTGCGCGCAAGAGCGCCGTGCGCACGGCGTGCTTCAACTCGCGGACGTTGCCGCGCCACGAGTGCTTCAACATGTGTCGCGCGGTCTCGGGCCCCAACCGCGGACGATCGCCACCACCCAACTCCTGCGCCGCCTCGGCGAGAAAGCGCTCGGCGAGCGGCAGGATGTCGGCAAGCCGTTCGCGCAACGGCGGGATGCGGATCTCGAGTTCGCGCAACCGGTAGTAGAGGTCGGCGCGGAACTCGCGACGCTCGACCATCTGCTCGAGGTTCTGGTGCGTAGCAGCGACGATTCGCACATCGACGGCAAGCGCCTCAGTGCCACCGACTGGCGTGACTTCCTTCGTTTCGAGCAAGCGCAGCATCTTGGCCTGCAGTTCGAGATCCATGTCGCCGATCTCGTCCAGCAGCAGCGTGCCGCCGCTCGCCGACACGAACACTCCGACGCGGTCCTGATCCGCACCCGTGAAAGCACCCTTGACGTGACCAAAGAGCTCACTCTCCATGAGCTGTGCCGGAATGGCAGCGCTGTTAACCGCCACGAAGCGTTCCTTGGTGCGGCGCGAGATCTCGTGCAATGCACGGGCGAGCACTTCCTTGCCAGTGCCGGTCTCGCCACGAATCAGAATCGTGTAGTCCGTCTGCGCGAAGAGCCGCGCTCGCTCGATCATGTCGCGGCACGAGGGGCTCTGGCTGTGCAGCGCGGCGGGTAGCTCACTCTCGTCGCCGAGCATGCTGCGCACGAGGTTGCGGTTGCCGACGGCACCGGCCAGCATGCGCCCGAGCAGCGCCGCCTTCTGGAAGTCGGCGGTACGCAACGAACGGCCTGGCGAGACACAGTCCGCGTAGAGTAAGCCGATGTTGCGCCCGAGCGCCCGGAGCGGCACGGCCAACGATGCCGAGATCCCTTCGGTTCGCACGCTCAGTTGCCCCGAGAAACCGGGGTCGTGCTCTGCCCGCGGCACGAAGACGACACCCCTCTGTTTGCGCACGCGCTTGACGAGCGAACGACTCACACCAAACGGTTGGTCACCGCCGACCCGCGTTCGAAACCACTCGAGCGTCGAACCACCGTCGACGTCGATCTGCAAGAAGCACCGGTCGGCACCGGTGGTCGACAGAACGCCTTCGAGCGCCACCCGGGCCAGCTCATCGAGGTCGCGCACCCCTTCGAGGCGGTCCGCCAGTGCCATCGACGATTCGAACCAACCTTCCAGGTCCTCGTTCGCAACCCCGCTCAACGCCTCGGTGTCGAGGCTCTGAAGGTCGTCCTCTTCGTTCCAGTGCACTTCGAGAGCGGCCTCGCCGACGCGCAGCGCCTCACCGTCCAAGAGTGGCTCGAAGCGCGGCCCGACTGGGCCAGCGACGGTCTGAATTGCGACCGGCAGTCCCGCCTCGCTGCGAAGCTCCACCGTGCCGGTGTGGTGGCGCACCTCAACGAGTCGCCCCCGATAGCCCGGCAGCGGCAGCGGCACCTCCCAATCCCCGTCGCCAGCGCCGATCCAGAACTGCGCAGCCTCGATGGACTGCTCGGTGCGGGCCCGGCCGGGCACTGTGATTGCGACAAGGAAGGTCATCACTCGAAATCCTAGAGGATTGGCCAGTTGGGAGCGCCCAGTCCCGCCTACTCCTTCAACAAGCCGACGAACTCACGGGTGTCCCCGAGCGGGCCGTTGAATAACGGATCGAGCGTCTCTACACGTCCTCTGAAGTGGCGCCTACGCCAGGATGACCCTGAACAGGATGACCCTGAAGAAGACGCTTGCCGAAAAAAGCGGTGCCCCAAGGGTCCAACGCCCCATCCAGCGACTGCGGGCCTTCCATGGCTCGCGATAGCGGCTTGTCGCCGCTGCCTCGCAGGAGCTGCCTTGTGTCATCTGGTGGAAAATGGCCACGCCAGCTCGACAACACAGGCGGGGGGGGCACCTGCCCAAAGCGGACAAGGCCAGGACCGTGCCATGTGCGCTATCCTGGGTGCTGGGGGGCCCGCCTCCCCTCCCAGCCATCGGTCCCAAACGTGCCTGAACCGACCGCACAGCTGTCGCCGCGCGGATTCCGCGCACCGCTGAATCGTGAGTTCGTTCCGCCCGATCCGTCGGGAGCGGAGGCGGTGCGCAAACTGTTCCCTGTCGAGCAGCGCGAGGTCTTCGAGCGCGAAGCAGACGCCTTGGAGCGCGCGGCTGGCCCAGGCGTCCCTCGCCTGCTCAGCACCGGCATCGACCCCGAAACCCAACGCCCCTTCCTCGAACTCGAGTGGGTCGGTCAGGAGGATCTGCGCATGCGGGTCGCGCGTGCCGGACCGATGACCGCGCGCGACGTCGCCACGTTCGGTCGCGATGCAGCGACCATTCTCGAGCGTCTGCACTCGATCGGCATCGTGCACGGCGACATCAAGCCGGCCAACTTCGTGGCGACTGACACGCCCGGGACAGGCACGCCGGGGACAGGCCGCGACTCGATCTATCTGATCGACTTCGAGCACGCTGCATCGACGAAGGACAGTGGCGAGTTTTCGGAGGGCTTCACCGGCGGCACCCACGGCTATGCGCCCCCCGAGGCGTATCTCGGCCGGCCCCGGACAATCGCCTTCGATCTGTTCGGCCTCGGGGCGACTCTGCACTATCTGCTCACCGGCCTCGTGCCACCCATGCACAGTGATGGGACCACGGACCTGCACGTCCTGGACCGAGTGCGGCCGACGCTGCCGCCGCCGCTGCACCGGACGATTGTCGATCTGCTGGAAACCGACCCGAGCGCACGCCCATCCGCGGCTGAGCTGCGGGCGGCCCTCGCCCAGTGTCCGGACGGAGACGATGACCTTGACCGCGCCCTACTCGAAGGCGCACCCTACGACTCGACCGACCACGCAAGTTCCATCGCCCGAAGGCAACACTGGCGCCGCAAGCTGGAAGCCGTGCTGTCCAGCATCCCGACGACACCGGCTAGCGCCGCGCCGCGAGAAATCATCGCGGGCGCACTGCGCTTCTGCCGCGCCATGCATCTGTGCATGACATTCGTGCCGCAGATGCCGCTGGCGCGCGAACGATTGGGGCGCGCGCAGCAACGCCTGCCGGAGCTGCTCGAGGCACTGCCCGGCAAGGTGCAACAGCTGCGGCAACGCATGGAGCTCACCGAAGCGCGGCACCTGGCCGGGCTTTCGGTCGAACTGTGCCGAGTCGTTTCCCTGCTCAACATCTGGGACCGAAGCGCCCCACACCTGATCGAGTCGACCGGCTACATCCTGCAGTCCGCGCTCAAGCAGTTGGACGTCGAGGACTTGCGCCTGCGCGCAACTCTCGTCGAGCTGCAGCAAGCCGAGTCACGCCTGGACCTGGACGGAGCGGCCACGATCCTCACCGAGTTGTTCCAGCGCTTCTCGGGCCAGAGTCGGCAGACGGCGCGCGTGCGCGACCGACACCATCGCTTCGTCTGGTTACTCGAGCGGATCGCTGCCGCCCGCGACGCGGTCGCCGAGGCGGTCAGACTGTCGAAGCGTCAGTCGAGCGCGATGCTCGACATGGTGGAGCGCATCAACCAAGCACTGGCCACCGAGCCCGAGCAGACCCACCGCAGCCTGGCGCTCGTCGCACGGCTCCTTTCCGAACTGCCGGACGTCTGTCCCAAGTTCGACGTGACGACAGCGAGTCGCGAACTTGCCTCGCTCCGCCTCGAGCTCAGCGAACGCGCCACGACCTTGGTCGAGCAGATGGCTAAACGCCTGCAGCTCGACCCGGTCCCGTTGCGAGTCCTACTAAAGGAACTCGGCGAGGTGGACCGCATTCTTCTGTTGGACTGCCTGATCGACACTCCGCACATCGGTCGCACCGAGCTGCTCGACCGGCTCGATCGCCTGCGCTTGCAGATCGAACAAGTCACCGCGCAGAACCGGCAGATCGCGGCCGGAGCCCGCCAACAGATCGAGCAGGGACGACTGACCACAGCACTGTTCGATCTCGAACGAGCGCTCAAGGCGAGTTCCCCGGACGACGACTCCGGGTCCGAGTTGCGCCGCGAGATGGAGGAAGTGCAGCGGCTGCGGGAGGAGATCCGCAATGCAAGCCGACGCAACCTCGAACTGGCAGAGCTGCACGCAAGGCTCGTTGACGACCCTAATAGCACGCTCGCTGACCGACAGCAGGCCCTCGCGCAGCGCGAGGAGGTCTTGACCTACTTGATCGAGAAGGGGCCGAAGGCATTCACCGCTCGCTACCGCAAAGAGCTGGAAGAGCTGCAAGTGGCCCGCGTCGGTGACCTCGCCGCCGACGCCGAGCGCTGTTTCGCCAACGAGAGCACCGTCTCGGGGCGCGTGGAGATCTCGCGCGATCTCCTCACACGGATCGGCGCCGCAGCAGCTGATCCCGATTCAGGAGCACGGCTTCAGCCGATCGTGCGGCACTGGGAATCGCTCTACGAGACTGTCGGCAACGACCTCGCGCAACAGCGGCTGGAGGCGGAACAGGCAAAGCGCCGGGTCGTGCTGGTGCGCGCAACGATCGCCGGGCTGTTACTGGCCGCAATCGTCACCGCAGTGTTGCTAACAACGTAGTCAGCGCACCGAGACGTGGGGCTTCCCTACTTGTTGGGCTTCGCCGCACCCTGCGTCTTGTTGCTGGACTTCTCGGTCCGCGGCAGCTTCACCGGGCCGACATCCTTCAACTGGTTGCTACGCGTAGTCGGCTTCTTGCCACCCGTCTTGGTCCTGCCGAGCTTCTTGGCCTTGCCCTTCTTGTCGTCCACCGCTTCCCACAGCGGCCGCTCGCCCTTGCGCACTTCCGTCATGGTCACTTGCGTATCGACTTGTGAGCGCGGATCCCGTTCGAGCACGCCGCTCCACTCCAGGATCTGCGGCTCGCCCTTGAGGATGCCCTTTGCCGCGGCGAGTTGCGTAGCCGCTTCCTTCGGGCGTCCCAGACGCATGAGTGCCAGACCGAGGTAGCCGTGCAGCCACCCGCGAGCGTTGTCGGTGAGCTTCTGGCGGGCCGCCAAGTTGAGCTCAACGGCAGCCTGCTGCCAGCGATGCTGCTCGATGAACGTCCATGCGCGGGCCATGTGCGTCAACGTCGCGGTCGTCACACGGCCGTCGATCGACCGAACTTCCGAAACCTCGATCCACGGCTCGCTGTTGAACGCGTTACGCACGACACCGACGATCTCGACACGATCATAACGCCGCAGTTCGTAGACCTTCGCCACGACAGCGCTGTCACGCTTGAGGCAAAACAGCGTCATCAGCGGGTTGTCATACTCGTTCTTCTGCCAGATCTTCTGCTCGTCGCTCCACACCGAAAAGTTGATGAACTCCGACCGCGTGAACCGCGTGAAGAACGGGTTGTGTACGGCGCCGATGCCACCGTAGTGCCCCTGGAACTTGATCCAGACGTTCTTGTAGGCATGCGGTGTCGTTCGCACGGCGGTGAGCGTGACGTTCTTCGCAGTTCCGAAGCGGTCCGTTTCCTCCTGGCCCAGCACTGGCGCCGCGAGCAGCGCCCCAGCGAGGCCGAGCCCCAGGATGGCGCGCCTGGCGATGTAGATGGTCCTGCTCATGGGTCGAGTCCTTTCAATCGAACGGCTTCAGCCGTGCTCCTGTCGGCAGTAGAGAATCCACTGGCTCATCGGCCAGCCGACACCCTGCAGTTGAGGCGCATCAGAAGAGGATCCGCTCGAGCAGGCGGCGCAGCGCCTCCTCGAGAGCCGAGTCGGGCAGGCTCTCGCCCTTGTGGACCAGCTCCTTCATGAGCTTTATCCGCTGTGCTTTGGGCAGGTTGTCGTGCAGCAGCGTGAGCACGATCTCCTCCACCTGCTCTTCGTGCGTTGCTTTGCGCTTGGTCATTCCCGCGATATCGCTCCAGGGGGGCACTATTTCGGCCAGCCCGCCGTCCTTGTTTTCGACCGTCGAACCGGCCTGACTTGACGACCTGGCGCCGGCGTAACGGCGGTCCCACCCCCGGATACTGTGGTATCGTTGAATCCCCCCGGTCCCGCATCCAGCGCTACCGGCAGAACCCCGAACAAGCCTCATACCGCTGACCTATCACGCAATGAGAAGCTCCCTTCGTATCGCAGCTTCGGCCCTGACTCTTGCTCTGGCCGCTCCCTCGCTCGCCTCACAGGTCGTGATCAGCGAGGTCGGTTTCGATTCCGGCAAGCAGTGGATCGAGATCCAAAACCTCGGCAACTCCGCCGAAGATGTAAGCACCTGGTCGATTTATCAGGCCACCCAGACGCCGAACAAACCACAGAACTACTGGTGGGCGTTCCCGCGTGGCACCTCGATCGGCGGCGGCAAGTTTCTGCGCGTGCACTGGCTGCAGTTCGTGGCCAACTGCCCAGCCAACAACCTGTGCACCGGCACCACCATCTTTCACTTCATGTTCGGCCTGTTCGCGGAGCCGCTCGACCAGTCGCGCGGCGCCTTGGCACTGTTCAGCACTCAGCTCAGCAACCAGATGAACAACCCAACGAAGATCCAGTCCTGGGTCTCGTGGGGCACGAGCGGCTTCAAGCGCGAAGACGTCGCAATCCAGGCCAACCGCTGGACCAAGAACTCGGCCGCACCAGCACCGAGCGGCTTGCCGCTTCCGAGCCTGGCTTTTGCCTATACCAACCCATCCGGCCCCAACTCGGCCACCGACTGGTTCCTGGACAGCACACCGACTCCAGGCAAGGAGAACCTCGGCGGCGCATTCGCGACCTCATACGGCGTGGCGTGCCAAGGCACACTGACTCAGATCGCACGGCAGTTCGTCAACAGCGTCCCGGCACACGGCAACAAGAACTACCTGCTCGGCATCGATCGCCCGCTGCTGGCCAACGAATTAGCGCTGCTCCTGCTCTCCATTCGCGGCGACGGCAAGATCTTGGTCCGCAACTGCCCTTACTGGCTCAACCCGTTGGTCGTGCCCTTCGTGCTCTTCGTCCCGAAGGTTGGCAACATCGCCCAGTTCTCCTTCAACGCCATCAGCCCGGACGCGCTCGGCGGCATGCAGTTTTCGACGCAGTGGGGGGTCTTCGACGTCGTCAACGACAAGCTCGGTCTGACGAATGGAGTGCAGATGCGGTTTGGGATGAAGTAAGCGGCACAACGATTGGCGGCGCTTGCGCTTCGATCGGAATCGACACGCGCATCCAACGACACCGGCCGCAGACACAGTGCATCAAGCCCGCTCCAGGAAGGCCACCGCGGTGGTCCCCCAGACCCGCAGATCGACGGTGCCGAGAGGACTCAGATCGTCCTCGTCGAGGACGCCATCCGGGAAGTGAAACACCAGGGTGCCGCCTGGACGGACGCGCTGCAGCAAATTCGAAACCCGGTCGACAGCGAGGGTGGGATCGCTGCGCACGTCCGGGTAGGGCGGATCAAGAAAGACCAGGTCCGGAACGGCTTCCCGAGCTTTGCTAGCGTCCTCGAGGCTCTCGAGCGGAGGGTCCCAGGCGTTGCCACGCAGGACCTCGACCTGCGGATCATCACCGAGGTCGAGGTCATCCAGATTGCCATGCAAGACACGCAGGGCCCGGTTCGCCTTCTCGACGAACAACACTCGCTCGGCGCCGCGTGAGAGCGCCTCGATGCCGTTGGCCCCGGTTCCGGCGAACAGGTCCCAGACCGTGGCCCCATCCACTTCATCGACGAGAATATTGAACACAGCTTCGCGGACCCGCTCGAGCAGCGGCCTGGTCAGAGGACCCGCGGTCTCGATCCGCCTGCCGCGAAACGTCCCGCCGATGATTCGGATCGTCATGTTTGTCCGTCGTGTCTGTGTGACGCTTCTGTGAGACCCTGCGCTGGTTCCCAGCACCCACGATCCTACAATCGGCACGAGTATGGAGTTCAAGGGCAACTACGTCGCGCTCGTGACACCGTTCAAGAACGGGAAAGTCGACTACGACGCCATGGCAAGCCACGTCGAGGACCAAATCCGCGGCGGCGTGGCTGGTCTCGTGCCGTGTGGCACAACGGGCGAGTCTCCGACGCTGGCACCGGAGGAACATAACCAAGTCGTGGCTGAGGTCGTTCGTATGGCGGC
The DNA here is from genome assembly GCA_002685965.1 of Planctomycetota bacterium. GTDB lineage: Bacteria > Planctomycetota > UBA1135 > UBA1135. Next base: position 9,987 of record NYZE01000160.1, read on the forward strand.
CGGCCGCACACCAGTGATTCCGGGCACGGGCTCGAACTCGACCGACGAAGCGATCTACATGACTCGGCACGCCGAGGAAGTCGGCGCCAGCGCTGCACTCGTAGTCGCGCCGTATTACAACAAGCCGTCGCAGGAAGGTCTCCACAAGCACTACACGACCCTCGCGGACGCCACCGGTCTACCGATTGTCGTCTACAACATTCCGGGCCGTTGCGCGGTCGAGATCAGTCTCGAGACCATGAAGCGGCTCGCAGAGCATCCGCGCATCGCTGCCGTCAAGGAGGCCACCGGCAAACTACTCAACGTGTCCGATCTGCGGCGCCAAACGGGCCTGACAATCCTGTCGGGCGACGATCCATTGACCCTGCCCATGATCGCGCTCGGCGGCCATGGCGTCATCTCCGTCATCAGCAACCTGTGGCCCGACCGCATGACGCGCCTGACCGAGCAAGCGCTTACTGGCGATCTACAGGCGGCGCGGACGATGCACGACCAGATGTTCCCGGCAATGCAGGGGCTCATGTCGCTGGCCACCAACCCGATCCCGATCAAGACCGCTCTCGCAATCAAGGGACGCATGCGCGAGGAGTTCCGCCTGCCGCTGTGCCCGATGGACGCGGCAAGCCGCACCGCCCTGGAAGCGCTGATCGCCTAGGCGAGTCCTGCTTCCCGCTCGATCAACTCTGGCCCATCGTTGCGCACGTTGTTGACGGCGCGGCTCACGGGCCAGAACTCGAAGCGTTCGCCCGTGACCTGCGCCACGAGAGACGGGTTCACGTCTTGTCGTTCCGCGTCGAGCCATTCGGTGTAGTCGCCCGGCTCAATCACCACCGGCAACCGGTCGTGCAGTTCGCGCACTGCTGCGTCAGCGGCCTTGGTCAGAATCGTGCAAGTCATCAGCGGCTTGCCGGATGGGTCGGGCCAGCGCTCCCAGAGCCCTGCGAACGCGAACAAGCCGCCACCGGACATGCGGATGTGGAACGGAACGCTGGCACCGCCATCCTTGCGCCATTCGTAGAAACCATCTGCCAGCACCAGGCAACGACGACGGCGGAAAGCCTCCTTGAATGCAGGTTTCTCGGCCACGCTCTCACTGCGAGCGTTGATCATCCGGCTGCCGATCTTGGGGTCATCTGCCCAGGAGGGGACCAGCCCCCAGCGCAGCGTGCGGGCAAGCCGTCGCCCGTTGCGGTCCTGCCCGACCGCGATCACCTCCTGGGTCGGGGCGATGTTGAACCGGGGAGGAAAAACCGGACACCGATCGACATCGGCGTGTACCTGAATCTCACCGGCCTCGCTATGCAGCGTGTATCTTCCGCACATCTTGGTCCGTGTCGCCGGGAGCTCCTATCCGGTTGGCCTTCAGCCTCTTCTGTTCAGGGTAGTGCCAAGGGCCCATCGCCGTCGATGAGACAAGCGGGATCGCCTGTAAGCAACTAATGGTCGCACCGATTGCCACGTCCTCGGATCCGGGCACCCGCGTCATGTGGGTCGAGTTCGGTGATCGAACACACTGGGTCGCGCACGGCAGGCGCTTGACCATCGGCACGGCGAAGTCCAATGACATCGTCGTCGAGGGCAAGGGAATCGCACACAAGCACGCACGGCTCTCGCTTCGCGGCGACGGCCGCTTGCTGATCAAGCCGTTGCATGGGGCGAGTGTGCGGGTTGACGGCGCACGCACCAAAGGCGCCACCGCGATCGCCGCCGAACCCGGCTGCACAATCGCTGTCGGCTTGATCGAGATGCACACCGGTGCGAGCGATACCAACCTGGCACTGCACCTCTTGTTTGCCAGGGACGACGTCGTGCAGGCAGCGCGGACTCTCGCGGCACGCGCACCATGGGTATTGTTCTCCGTGCTGCTGCACGGCGTCTTGCTCGTGCTCCTGCTAATGGTGCTCGAACGTCGCCATGACGGTGAGGGCGGTACCCACGAACTGACCCTCAAGAGCGACAGTGAGGATGCCGCCAACGTCGAGATCGACGAAGAACCGGAGGAGGTCCTCAGCGCGCCCGAACCAGAACTGCCCGAGGTGGAGTTGCAGGACTCGAGCGCCGAAGCGAAGTTCAAGGTGGACGAACAACCGACGCCGGAACTGTCAGGGATCGGCGCAACCGATGATCTGACGTCCATGTTCGAAGGGGCCATGGGCGAAGATTCTGGCGGCGCGAAACGGGGCAAGGACCTCCCAAAAGGCGTCAGTCCAAAGTTCAAGCAAACCGTGGCCAAGCTCCGACGTAGCGGTCTTGAGGTCGTGCTCGCCTTCGATTCCACGGCCTCGATGGGTCGGTTGCTCACCGACGCGAAGCGAGACCTTCGCACGATCTTCCTGCTGCTCGAAGACCTCGTGCCGACTGCACGGGTCTCGCTGGTCACCTACCGCGACCAGAACGAAGAATACGTGACGCGTCAGACGCAACTCGGCACGACGCACTATGAAGCGCTGGCGTTTCTTTCGTCAGTGCGCGCAGACGGTGGCGGCGACTTCGAAGAGGCGGTCCACGCCGCGCTGAGCGTTGCGCGCAGACTGAGGTGGACGAGAACGGCCATGAAGGTCGTCGTCCTGTGTGGCGACGCGCCACCGCACAGGCGGAAGCGGTACGACTGCGAGCAGCACGCCAAGTGGATCAAGGGCCACAAGGGACAGGTGCACTGCCTGTTCGTCGGCAACGACCAAGGCGCTCGACGGGCGTTCGACCGCATCGCCAAGGCCGGGGGCGGCCGCATGATCCCGCGCGAGGACAGCCACCGCCTCGCGTTGCAGCTCCTCGCTTTCGCCTTCGGCGAGGGCTCGGAGAAGGACCTCAACTCGATGTTGGCTGACCAGGTTTCGAAGCAACGGCTCCGCTTCGGCGAGCGGCGGACCATGGCTCTGCCGAGCCCGAAGATGCTGACGTCGACGCTGCGTGGCCCAGCACCGGACCCAGCCATCGTCGAAGCCTGGACGTGGGCCAAGCCGTCGCAGCTCGCCGCATTGACCGGACCGCTGTCCGGGCAGCGCCTCTCCCGCGAGGGCGTGCTGGCGCTCTACTACCTGGTCAACCGCGCCCTCGAGCGCCAGGCCAGCGGGCTCACTCCACTTCGCCCACAGGTCGGCAAGAACCGCACTCAGGGCGTTCCAAAGCAACTGTTACGGCAGCTGCGCAGGTGGCGGCGGCGCTGATCGAGCACGCCTGAACCTGCCATATTGGCATTTCCATGCCATATGGGCAGCTTTGCGGGGGTTCCAACCGTGATAACTCCTTTGTTTTCAAAGAGTTCAACTCCTCGCAGCGACGCGGCACCCCCCTTGCATAGACCACCGCCTCAAAGGAGGTGCACATGCAGTTGGACCGCTTCACGATCAAATCCCAGGAGGCCATTCAGTCGGCGCAACAAAGCGCTGCCGTGCGCCGGCACCCGGCACTCGAGCCGCTCCACCTGCTCGTAGCCCTCCTCGACAAGGACGAGAGCCTCGTGCGAGCCCTACTCGAGAAGATCGGCGTCGACGTGGCGGCGCTGCGCAGCCGAGCGGAGACCGAGCTCGGCAAGCGGCCCCATGTGGAGGGGGTGCAGCTCGCCCTCGACCCGCAGACACAGATCGTGTTCGAGCGGGCCATGGACGCAATGCGGCGCATGAACGACGCCTTTGTCTCGACCGAGCACCTGTTACTGGCACTGCTCGACGACAAGCAGTCGAGCAAGTGCTTCCAGGAACTCGGCGTTACGCACGCGCGCGTCGAAGCCGCCCTGCAGGAGATCCGCGGCTCCCACCGCGTCACGGATCAGAACCCCGAGGAGAAGTACCAATCGCTCGACAAGTATGCGACCGACCTCACTGAGTTGGCACGGCGCGGCAAGTTGGACCCGGTGATCGGCCGCGACGCCGAGATCAGGCGCGCGATGCAAGTCCTGACCCGACGCACCAAGAACAACCCGGTGCTCATCGGCGAGGCAGGCGTCGGCAAGACGGCGATCGCTGAAGGCATCGCACAACGTGTTGTCGAGGGCGATGTCCCCGACACCCTGGCGGGTAAGCGCATCATGTCGCTCGACATGGGAGCGTTGATTGCCGGCGCCAAGTTCCGCGGTGAGTTCGAGGACCGACTCAAGGCCGTGCTGCAGGAGATCACCGACGCCGAGGGCGCGATCGTCCTGTTCATCGACGAGATGCACACCCTCATCGGCGCTGGCGGGGCCGAGGGTGCCGTGGACGCGGCCAATCTGCTCAAGCCGGCACTCGCCCGCGGCGAGCTGCGCTGCATCGGCGCAACCACCCTCGATGAATACCGCAAGCACATCGAGAAGGACCCGGCGCTCGAGCGACGCTTCCAACCCGTGCTCGTCGACGAACCGGGCATCGACGACACAATCGCGATTCTGCGCGGCCTGAAGGAGCGCTACGAGAAGCACCACGGCGTCGCCATCACCGACAGCGCCATCGTCGCCGCGGCAAACCTGTCCGACCGCTACATCGGCGATCGCTTCCTACCCGACAAGGCCATCGATCTCGTGGACGAGGCAGCGTCGAAGCTGCGCATGGAGATCGACTCGGTCCCCACCGAACTCGACGAGATCGAGCGGCGTGTGCGTCAGCTCGAAATCGAGCGCCAGGCGCTCAAGAAGGACAAGGACCGCGCCAGCCGCGAGCGATTGGCCCGACTCGAGAATGACATGGCGGAAGCACAAGAGGCCGCCAAGGAGCTGCGCGCGCGCTGGCAAGCGGAGAAGGAGGTCATCGAGGACCTCAAGACGACCAAGGTCAACGTGGACGACCTGAAGACCCGGGCGCAGATCGAGGAGCGCAATGGCAACCTCGAGCGAGTCGCCGAGATTCGCTACAGCGAGCTGCCCGAACTCGAGAAGCGCGGCAAGGAGCTGCGCCAGAAACTCATGACGCTGCAACAGGATCGCGCTCTCCTGCGCGAACAGGTCGAGGAGGAGGACATCGCCGCGATCGTCGCCAACTGGACCGGCGTTCCCGTCACTCGTCTGGTCGAAGGCGAACGAGAGAAACTGCTGCACATGGGCGAGCACCTCCGCGGCCGCGTCGTTGGACAGGACGAGGCGATCGAGGCCGTGTCGGACGCAGTGCGACGCTCGCGCGCCGGACTGCAGGACCCGGATCGGCCCACGGGATCGTTCTTGTTCCTCGGGCCGACCGGCGTCGGCAAGACCGAACTCTCACGCGCACTCGCCGAGTTCCTGTTCAACGACGAGCGTGCAATCGTGCGCCTCGACATGGGAGAGTTCCAGGAGAAGCACTCCGTGGCGCGTCTGCTCGGCGCGCCGCCGGGCTACGTCGGCTACGAGGAAGGCGGCCAGCTGACGGAGATGGTTCGACGGCGTCCGTACTCGATCATCTTGCTCGACGAGATCGAGAAGGCACACGCTGACGTCTTCAACGCGCTGTTGCAACTGCTCGACGACGGCAGGCTCACGGATGGGCAAGGACGGACAGTCGACTTCAAGAACACGATCGTGATCATGACGAGCAACATCGGCAGCCACCTGCTGCTCGAGTCAGACCCTGACCAGGAAGGGATCCAGGAGCGCATCGACGTCCTGCTGTCGGAGCACTTCCGTCCCGAGTTCCTCAACCGCATCGACGATATCGTGCTGTTTCATCGACTGGGGCAGGCGCATTTGCGCCAGGTCGTCGACATCCAACTGACCCGCCTCAGGGGGATGCTGGCCGACAAGAAGATCGAGATCGAGCTCAGCGACGCGGCGAAGGACTTGCTGGCATTCGAGGGTCACGACCCCGTCTTCGGCGCACGGCCGCTGAAGCGGCTCTTGCAGACGAGACTTCAGAACGAACTCGCGAAGCGGCTGTTGGCCGGTGACATCGCCCCCGGCGACACGGTCAGAGTGGACACCGAAGGCGGCCGCATCGTGTTCGAGACCGATATGTCACCGGCTCAATCCGTATAATGGTCCCCCTCAATGACCGCCAACCACTACGACCCACGGACGATCGCCCTCCTCTCGGAGATCATTCACCCGCCGCTCGAGCTGGAGCCCAAACGCGCGCAGTCGATCCACAACGAGCTCTATCGGCACGCGCAGTTCTCGTACCAAAACTTCGGCGTCTCGCACGACGGCATCCAGCTGGGCAACCAGAGCGACCAGCCCGGCTACGTCTCGACGGTCAACTTCCTGTCGGATCGGATCCAGATCCGCGAAGAGCTGTCGGGGGCACATGTTGACGACTTCTGCCAGCGGCTCGTTCACGTCATCGGCGTCGCCACCGAGCAGCTATCGCTGCCGATCCTCGTCGCGCAACAGCACGTCGTCCGTAGCTTGATCACGCCGCGTTCGTTCAACGACAGCCGTGACTTTCTGGCCACCGCGGTATGCGGGCTACCGAGCGAGGATCTATCGAGCTTCGGCCGGCCGGCACAGCTGTTTGGCATGAAGATGATCTTTCCCGGGACCGACAACGAGCCCAACATGCACACCCTGCGACTCGAGTCGTTCAATCAAGATTCGCGCAGCGTCTTCCTCGAGAACGTCGCGACGTTCACCAACGCGGTCATGCCCGACAACCTCGACGAGCTGGCCGAAAACATGCAGCAGACTTATAACTTCGTGCGCAAGAACGCGCTCGAGTTCCTGAGTCGCTATGACGAGTCGGGGCCAACCGGGTAGCGATTTGAATTCCTGCCGCGAGATTCGCGGACGAGCGCGCATCGCCGCGCTCGTCTCCGTCGCCGGGCTGCTCCTGGCCGCAGGCGCGGTCACGCTGTGCTGCGGGCAAACGTCGGACATCGTGACCAAACCCGGCCCGGACACGGTGGTCATCCAGGCTGGTCCGTTCGACGTGACCCAGGATGAGCTCGACCGCTGGGTGGAGTGGACCTGCAGTGTCGACACCTCCCTCGCACCTGCCTTCGCGCGCCGCGTTCTGCTCGAAGACCACGTGCTGCCACGCAAAGTCGCCGAGGCCACAGCTGGCCCCGATCGGGTCGCCGAAGTGCAAGAACGTGCCGACCAACTGGCCAATCTCGTGGCAGAGGGCGGTGGAAGCGTGGAACTACTCCGGACGTTGGGCAAGCAGTATGGTGTCGATGACGACTCCACCTACCATCCTCAGCTCAATCGGCTCGAGGCCCCTGTCGCACACGCCGTCTTCACGACGCCCGTTGGGTTCTGCACGCGCGCCATTCGGGTCGCGACTGGATGCATCATCGCGGGAGTGGTTGCAGAGGACACAAAGACAACGCCGAAGCGACGTATCTCGAGAGTATTCCTGGAGTATTCGAAGCAGCTGACCACCCCTGAGATCCGGCGCCGCGTGCTGGCCATCAAGGAGGGCAAAGCCTGGGTGCACCCCTACCACCGTGATGATCTCGAGACCTTCTTCGGCTCGCTCGTCGAGCGGCCGATTCGACAGTAGCCCGACGAATGAACTCCATGTGGATCCACACCGCCAGCCTCTTGGCCACCTTCTTCGCCGCAGACCTCGGTGCGCAGCCACTTCAAGGCAAGGCGACAAGGGGGAGCAAAGGGGCACCCCAGGGCAAGCAAACGCCGCCCTCCGGCCAGGAGCAGAAGAAGCCACCGAAGCCGAAGTGGCCGCCGCTGAAAGCGGTCAGACGCAACATCGCCAAGGATCGGATCCCGCACCTCGTGTCCAAGGAAGACAGCAAGCGCCGCGCCGCACGTTTGTTGTTGATCAAGTGGGGACCCGCAGTGTGTCCGGTGCTGCTCAAGGCGCTACATCAGCGCACGCGCCCCGAGCTCGCGACGCAGATCAAGAAGCTGCTTGATGGCCTTGTGCAGCCTACGCACGCGGCAATCCTGGCAACGCACTTCACGGGCCGTAACGAGCCACGCGATGCCTTCATCGTCCACAAGCTCGCCAGCTTCGAGATGCGCGATCTTCTGCCGTTCTTCAAGCAGGCCGCCAAAAAACTGAAGGGCACGGCCTCCTACACGGCTTGGTACGCCATCGCCAGGTTTGGTGATATCGCGGCGCTGCCGTTCCTGCTGCAGAAAGCGAAAGTCGAGTGGCCCGAACAGAACGTGCCTATACGCGAAGCGCTGCCGGCACTGCACGGTAACGGGGCAACCGACTGGCTCATGGTCAAGCTGCGTGACGGCGACACGCACACCAAGGTCGCGGCCCTGCGCCTGCTCGGCGGCGCGGGAGTAAAGAGCGCCAAGTTCGCGATCGGCACCTACCTCGACGCGAGCGAACACCAGGTACGCGCAGGGGCGGTCAACGCCCTGCGGGGCATCCTGGACGGCAACCCGCCGTACCGGAACCTGTCGGTCTTCCAGGCCATCGACGAGGTGAAGAAGTGGAAGCGACGCCTCGGAAGACGCGCACCATGAGCCGAGTCACGGTTGCTCTGGCCACCGGGCTGGCCACCGGGCTGCTCGCCGGTCTACCGCTGGCACAGAAGGCCCAGAAGGTCCCGAAGTGGCGCATCGATCCCTACACCAAGAACGACCCCAAAAAGATGAAGCGCGCCGGCTACGTGCGCTACGCGCCCATCGAGTTCGGCGAACATGCGAGCAAGCCGGTCAACTCGGCCGCGATCGACCTCGCCCTCGGCAACCCCAAGATCCTCTGGGTCGAGTCGGCACACTTCCTGATTGGGTCAGCATTGCCGTCCTTTGCCATCAAGACGTCGGATCGGGTGCTGTCGCACAAGCTGCGCGAGGAACTGGCACGCCTCAAGAAAAAGCTGCCCAAGGTCAATCCGAAGACACGCAAGCTCGACCCTTGGCTGCGCATCCACCTGTTCACGCAGCGCTGCGAAGAGCTCTACGAGGACTTCTCCAAACGGCTCGGCGTGACGGACCAATCGTTCCCGACCCAGCGCAACGCGCAACTGAAGAGCGGCAAGCACCGCTACTGGGGCGAGGGTCCCTACCTGGGTCAGCACGGCAAGTACTGCGTGCTCATCCTCAAGCGCGCCAGTGACTACTCACGTTACCTGAGTTTGTTCGTCGGCAAGGTCCAGGACGACCCGCAACGCTGGAACTTCAAGACGCTTGGCTGTCAGCTGATCGCGACGTCGCAGGAGACGGTCGCGGACGGTTCCCACGACACACGCATGCACTGCCACATCGTGTTCAACGTCGCGCACAACTTGATCAACGGCTATCGCTTCTACTCGTACGACCTTCCGGTCTGGTTCATGGAAGGCATGGCGCACTGGTTCAGCCGCAACGTCAGCCAGAAGTACGGCCTCGACTTCGACCAGAACGAGAGCGCCAGCGCGAAGATGATCCACGATGGCAAGTGGCGGCCAAGGGTGCTCAAGTGGATGAGCAAGCTCCGCCCAGCGGCAGAACTCCTGGCACTGCGCGACTTCGGTCAGCTGACCAAATACGACCACGTCAAGAGCTGGTCGATAATCGATTTCCTCATGGACGAGTACGGCGACGAGAAGTGGCGCGACTACATGAACGAGATCAAGGGCTACATTGATCCGAACTCGCTCCAAGCGGTCGCCAAGGAAGTGCTGAACCTCCAACGCAAGGGGTTGCGTTCGGCGTACCGCCTCAATGCGCTGACCCTCGACGAGAAGTGGAAGGACTGGGTCATGAAGGAGTACTCGGGAAAGTAGATGGCCCGCGCTGACGGCAACCGTCAGTAGTTCGTCGTGCGCAATACACCGAACGCCGGATCACCGCCGACGTAGCGCTGTCGCGGGCCGCTCACGAGTCCACCCAGGGTCGGCACGAACTGGAATATGATTCCCGTGTCGCCAGTGTTCGCGTCACGCAACGCTCCAAGCACAAGCGACCAGTCGTGGTCCCGCCGCACGATCGAGAACCCTGTCGAGTTGACCTCGCTGCGGTCGAAGTTCCAGATGACTGCGCTGTTGAGCGACCAGCGACCCAGTAACTTCGTCCCCACTACGAACGAACCGGTGCCGTCACCGTCACGGCCGGAACGCCACTCAGCCGCAACCGTCAGGCCCAGGATGGGCCCAGCGGCTAGACCGAGGTTGCGGGTCTTGAAGTCGCTCTGCGCCCAATCGCGCTCGCCCTCGAACAGGATTCGCAGGTTGGGCACCGGTAGCCAGCCCCCGCCTGGAGTCACGATCAACTCAAAGAAAAGCGGCCCGAGCCTGTCTCCCCCGTTGTCGCGCGACGCCTCGGGAAAGAAGCGCTGCGTCAAATCGAGGAAGACAATGTCCGCGGCTTGGCTGTCGCCTCGTGCATCTTTGCGCCGCGTCTGGACGCGCTGCAACACGGTCACGTCGATGACGCTGACCTCGTCGAGAGCGTCGATCGAGTCGAACTGAAAGTAGTCCATCGGACTGCGATCCACCGTGAACCGTGACCAAACGTTGATCTCGGGGCGCACCTCGTGATGCAAGTCATGGACGTCGAGCAACTCGCTCTCGGCATCGAACACACGCGACAGACTCGTCGACAAGCGCATGCCACCCTCAACCGACTTCCGATATGCCCCGACGCTCGTGTTCGGCGTGTCGGAGTACCACGTTTGGCGCAACGAAGCGTACGGCGTCGCGGCGAATCCAAAGAGTGTGTACGGTGCGCTCGCCGTGACGGAAAGGTCCGCGCGCCAGGCCTCCTCGCGGCGCCGCTTGCTCGAGTGCGAATCGAACTTGTTCTTTAGCCTGCCACCGCCCGCGCTCACGTCGACGACGAGCGGCCAAGCGCCGGCCAGATCAAAGAGCGGCTGCGAGAACAGGTCGGCACGCGCGTAGGGTTGCTCGCTGCGAAACGAGTCCCCAAGCGTCGCACGATCGGTGTAGGAGTAGTCGACGGCATTGATGCGCCCGATCACGCTCAGGCGTCGGTTATCGACCGCATGACGCAGGTGCAGGCTCGTCTCTGGCACCTCGTTGTCTTTCAGAGCACGCGGCCGGAACTCTGGGTAGGCCGCCGCATCCGTCGCCCAGAACACTTCGCTATCAAGACGCGTATTGAGTTCGATCGGCACGCGCAGCTTGCCCCGAACGAAGGTCCGCAGGTCCTTTTGGATCGTCGACCCGTCGAGATGCTTGGTTACCGAGCGGCGGTCGAAACCCTCATCCGCGAGGAAGAACGCTTCGAACTCGCCGCGGAACGCACCTGGCAGCTCGAATTTAAGGCCGCCCTCGGCCGGCGACCCACGTCGCTGCGTGTAACCGGTGCGCAGCCACCACTCGCCGCGGAACCGCTCGTCGGTCGTGGCAACGGCGTCAATGAGTGACTGACCCATGTCATTCCAACGTCCGCCGAACGTCGCCAACAAGAACGCACCACGGTCTTGCGAAGAGCCAATCGAAATGCTCTTCAGAGGAATCCAGTTTTCCTGATCGGTGAAGTAGCGGAAGTCGGGAAGCGGCAGGGCCGGAAGCCCCTCGACGCGCAGCGCGTTGCCCTCGCCGACCAACTCCGTCGCGTCGGCGTGTTGCCGCACCGTGACGCGCTGCGACAGCATCTCGAAGTGTGGCTCCCCCGCAAGGCAGCTGGTCATGCGCGCATCGCGTGCCACGAGGCGGTCGCCCTGCTGCACGACACGCGGGCTACGCAGGACGAACGATGCGTTCCCCGTCACACCCGCGCCCACGGGTAGTCGCACCTCGACCTGCTTCATGGTCCCGCGGTCGGAGATCAGCGAAAGGTAGAGCTCTTCACAGCGCACGAGCCGAACACCATGCCGCTCGAACAGCACGTTGCCCTGGGCCCAGATCGCTCGAACGCGGAGAGCTAGTTGCACACGGCTGGGCGGCATGCTCACGCTTTGACGGCGCAGGCCAGACGTAGAGGCCCGCCGCTCGAGGCGAGAACGCATGTTGGCATGCAGGATGTCCTGTTGCGATACCGGTGGAATCGACTTTCGGTGCGGCAGGCCACTCTTGTTCAGGGCGAGCAAGGCCTTCGCATGCTCATCGCGATCCAATACGAGCACCGCTCGATCGGCCCGCACACGCAGGTCCACGTCCCGGTAGTCGAGCCAGCCCTCGTAGACGTAGTAGACGAAGTCGCCGTCAATCACAGTGTCATGATGGCCGTGGTCGATCGAATACGACCGTCGCCCCTGGCCATCCTGATCGACAGCCTTCTCGCTCTCCCGTGCCAGCGGCGTGGTCAGATTACGACTCTCCTGTGCGCCCAGCAGGTGCACCAAGAGCAGCGCGGCGAGCATTGGCGGCGTGCTTCTCGGCATCGCCTACTTACGGGCCAAATGGCCGACCAGCCGCCCCGATCCGCCACGTGACGCTCCGGTGAACAGATTGATCGAGAGCGAAGGCTTGGACTCGAGGCGCCCCTCCGTTCCGAAGGAAACGACAACGGGCTCAGTCGTGCGAGAAATCAGTTCGAGCCACCCGGTTCGAGGATCGAACGCGACCTCCGAGCCCTGTGCTACGACTGTTCCGGCCGTCATCCACACCTCGCCACGGGAGACGACTCGGGCAATGGACGCGGGCATCTTCCAACTCGCAACGCCGTCGCCATCAACGAGCCCGGCTGACTCTTGTTCGCTGCTGATGAGGTGCAGGTCAACGCCGTCTCGACACGTGAGCCGGAACCCGTCTGGAAGCGCCGTGCTGGACTTGGACTCGACTGTCGACGCCACAACAGGCCCCGTGAAATGCAGCAGGTCGCGCACGTAGCGCACGGGCCCGTTCGACCGGACGAGCAGCGTGCCACTCTTCTCGGTCGTCAGCCAAACAAGAGGCTGTACCTTGCTACGGCCTCCGAGCACGATCTCTTCACCACGACCCGTCAGCAAGTCCGCCTCGAATCGGACGCTACCTCTTTGTGCGTCATCGATCTTCCCGGACACCACGCCTTTCGGTGCGGCCAAGAGCACGAAGCGCGCCAGACCGCGATCCGCATCCAGGAACAACGAGTCGCCGGTCAGCTCGTGCCGTCGACCCTCGGCACGCTCGGACCCAATGACCCGGACCTTGCCGGTGGCCCTGAACACGCCAGCCGTGCTGCCGAAGGCGAACGGCATCAGTAGTTCCCCGGCACCGCCCAGCATCGACGCTGCAACGTGACGCACCAGCGGCGGCGCCAGCCACGGGTAGTACATGAGACGCTCGCTCGTCAGCTCGATGCTGGAGTCGCGCGTGCGTGCCCGCGTCGACAACCGCACATCGTCGCGCGCCGAAACCCAGTAGTCGGTCCTACGCTCACCGAGCCGGGGCAGCGTCGTGATGTCGACATGCCGCGCCGAAAGCTCGGCCGGCGCCCGCCGCCGGTCGCCGGCCATCTCGACATGTACTGGTTCGCGCCCACCGCTCAACCTCCAGGGACCACTACCTGTGCGCGCGAGAATCTCGGCCCTGCCGACGATACCGGGCGCTTCCCTGGTCAGACGCAGTGGTGACCCAACGACGCGTACTCGGTCTGGTTGCCCCAAGGCCCGCGTAAGCACCACCGACTTGACACCCGCAACGAGAGTCTCCTGTCCCTTCTCGGTGTGCTTCCAGGTCAGCTCGTGCCGCAGCGCCGCATGGAAACGAATACGAACCCGGTCCGGTTTGGTCACGGCGCGATTACCGGCGAGCGAGACCATCGAACGGTCCACGAACTCGGCCATGAGCCAGCCCCGCCCGGCAACCTCGTCGGCCGTAGCGCGGAAACGAAACTCGTTGTCCGACGTCGACCGCGACGGACCGAGGAACGCACGCACGAGCGGACTCCCGGGCCGGCGCAGCATCGCAAAGCCTCGCGTGCCGGTGAGGTCAAACTCCTGCTCGGGTTGACGCGACAGGACGCCTTCCAATCGCACGTCGCCAAAGCCGAGCACCATCCATGGCTCGAGCACGCCGAGCTGGCGCGAGATGCCAATCACGAGACCGCGGCTTGCCGTCCCGCGACGCACGTTGCTGTTCGGCGAACCGGCCTCGAAGGTCGCAGGTCCTGCCACGTGCACAAGCTCCTCTGGCAGCACGGGGAAGCCACCGGAAAAACCACTCATCCAGGTCGAGAAGTCCAAACCGAATCCAGCGAACGCGAGCGAGGCCAACTGCACCGGGCGACGCCAAGTGATCGTGCCGTTCCCGTGCAGCTTGCCGATCGCATGGGTACCGCCGTCTGTCAGTTCCAGCTCCGGCTCGCCGCGCGCAGTAACGCGCTCCGGCTGGCCGAACGCATCCAGGTTGACTTCCAGCTCGTGCGAGCGCAGCTGGTGCCCGCCAATTGTGACGTTGCAGGGATCGACCTTGGAACCAAATACACTCAGGTTGGTGAGTACGGGCGGCTCGCTGTTCGCCACACCACTGCCGCGGTGTAGCCACGCGCGAAGCCGAGAACCGGTGGCCACGACCTGCTCCCCGCTCGTCGCGACTGCACCTCGAAACGTCACGTCACCGGCCAAATCGAGTGTGATCACCCCGACGTCGGGCATGCGAGTGACGAGCGGACCTTCTCCCTGCAGCCGGAACACTTCCACGCTGCCGGCCGAGCGCGACGTGATGGTGACGTCTTTCGCCAGCGTGAGCTTCGACGGCTGGGCCGGCTCGTTCTTCTTCGCGTGCCTTGGCGACTTGTTCTTGTCGAGCACGGCCTGCGTATCCGGTTTGCCAATCGCGACGTCAGCGACAAGCCCCTTGCCAACGATCTCGATGGCTTGAGTCGTATCGGTCTCACTCCAAGTGCGCACCAAATCGTCATCCGTCGGAGTGCGCACGAGGAGGCGGGTCTTCTGCATGCGCACCAGGGCACGCGCGGTCTCGAAGCGGATCTTGCTAGATCCCACGTCGCGCGGCGTCGCGATCACCCGCACGCGAGTGAGCTCCATTTCGTGATCAGCGTCCAGCGCCACTTCGCCACCCCTTTGGGCGAACTGAACGATCATCGTGTCGGCTTCGATGCGAACGGCTTGGTGCACCTTGATGCGCGATCCATCAGAGCGACGGTAGAACACCGCCACAACGCGACTGAGTCGGTAGGTGCCGTCGCCGCGCGGTCGTGAGTCACTCCACGTCATCTCGTACGCCTGAGCGGAGATGATCTTTCCGTTCGGCAGGATGTAGTCGCGAAACTCCCGCAACCTGCCAAAGCCACCGATACGAACGCTGGCATGACCAGGGAGGCCGGAGCTCGATGGTCCTTGACCGCCGGCAAGGTCGAGGTCGATGCCTGGCTGACGGGCTTCCGGCTGCTGCGCGGCCTGTGCCGGGTCGCGCCCGAGATCGAAGAGCTCGTCGGTGCCGACGATCAGAGCAAGTACGCCGACGCCTGACGCGACGAACAGCAGGAACATGACCACGCGCCGCAAGTTCATCGATGCGTCACACCGTGAAGCCGAGCACTTGCACGTCCTGAAGGTCAATCAGGCCAACGACGCGACCGGTGTCATCGACTACCGGCATGTTGTCCCACTTGTGGCCCAGCATCAAACCGAGTGCCTCGGCAGCAAGCCGGTCCGAACCGATCGTGGTCGGCTTGGCCGTCATGACCTCGGAGATGGGAAGGTCGAGCAAGCGCTCGGTGGCTTGCTCGAGATGGCGACGCAGATCACCATCCGTGAAGTAACCGAGCAGCATGTGCTCATCGTCGACGATGATCGCCGCCCCTGGCCGCCCCACGGTCCGGGTCATCGTGACGATCGTCTCCCGCACCGTGCCGGTCGGATCCACGAGTGGATTGCGCTCCCCGGTACGCATGACTTCACTGACTTTCATGAGCCGGCGACCGAGCTCACCGGCCGGATGGAAGCGGGCGAACTCTTCGAGGCCGAAGTCGCGGCCGTCCTGCACCACGAGCGCGAGCGCATCACCCATCGCGAGCATCGCCAATGTCGACGCCGTCGGCGCCAGATCATGGGCGTCCGCTTCGGCAATCGGGCCCAGCTCGAGAACGAGGTCCGAGTTCTGTCCGAGGGTTGACTCGGCGCTCTCGGTAATCGACACCACCCTGACGCGACTCACGCGGAGCGCCGGCAGAAGACGCAGCACCTCCTCGGTCTCGCCGGACTTGGACAGGCACAGAACGATGTCGTCCTCGGTGACGCGGCCGAGGTCGCCGTGCAGCGCCTCGGCAGGGTGCAGGAAGATCGACGGCGTGCCGGTCGAGGCGAGGGTCGCTGAGATCTTCTGGGCAATGAAACCGGCCTTGCCCATGCCCGTCGTGACCACACGGCCCTCGCAGGCCAGCGTTGCATCGACCACGGCCGCAAACGATGGGCCGATGCGCTCGCGCAGCTCCGACACTGCACGCACTTCGCGCTCGATAATCTCGAGTGCCGCGTCGATGCGCGGATCCCGCTCCCTTACGGTCATTCGGCCGGAGTATAGGCCACCTCTCGCTCCCGATCGCCTTCCCCTTGGCTTGAGGTGACACTCCAGCACACCGGACGATCCCGGACTTATTCCCCGACCTGCACGCCCTTCCAGACTGCCATGCGCCCGGTGATCTCCGCCGTAGCCTCTCTCGGCTCTGGGTGGTGCCAGGCCGTGTCCTCGTTGCGCTCTTCGCCGATCACGACGTCGTTGTGGCTGGCGGCCCCTTTCCATGGGCATTTGGCTCATGCGCGCGCCCTTCGAAGCACACCCGGTCCTGGCTGTCCGCGAGAACCTGGCTGTTCCAGATCGCTCTCATGACCGTTTCCTCCTGTCCACAACGCCCACAATCGGGCGCCGGCGCAGCGCATGTCGCGGGCCAATCGGCCGCCGACTTAGTCCCTCGACGGCGGAAAGGCGAGCGCGCCGAAATAGCCGACCGCGCGCAAGCCCCCACAGCAGGGGCTTCGAAGAAGGTGCGGGAGTCGCCTCCGTCACAGAGTCTCGATCAGCGCGTCCCCATGCTCTTCGGTCAAGCAAGGTCCGCCCCGGTTGGCCGGGATGATCGTTATGTGATGTGTCATGATGTCCTTTTCGCGCGCGCAGAAGCGAACGCACGCCGCAGCACGTCCTCGACCAGAGCGATCGCGTGCTGCTCGAAGCGCGACAGCCCGCCGCGCCGATCGACCTCGTCGCGCAGCCTCTCGAACGGCGGCGACTCGGGCATGCGGTGATCCACGAGCACACTGACGGCGCAGCTTGCGACGGCGATGCATGCAGGGCAGGCGGTGGCCCGAAACGCAAGCTCCTCGACGTTGGCGCCGTCGACGCGGAGCTCGAACGTCAATCGATCACCGCAAACCGGGTTCTCCCCGCTAGCGGCAGCCGTCGGCATCGTCAGAGCCCCCTGACCGATCGGTGCCGTTACGAGCTCCTTCAAGCCCGGCTTCACCGATCGAGCGAGGCTGCCTCGATCTCGTCCAGAGTCGGCGCCGGCGGCTCGAAGTAGAAGAACTCGTCCATGAACCACGTGCACGAGGGCAACAGCACCAAGGCGAACAGCGCCAGGCATGCGAGAAGTCGGCTTCGAGTCCGTCTGTTCATAGCGCGCTCCCGAGTGGCTCGTCGACTTCGTCGCGCCACAAGTCCTCGATGGTCTGACGGCGGCGGATGCAGCGCGGCGCGCCATCACCACAAAGCACTTCGGCGGGCAACGGGCGCGCGTTGTAGTTGCTGGCCATGCTCGCACCGTAGGCGCCAGCCGAGAAGATCGCCAGCAGCTCGCCCCGCTCGATCGCTGGCAGCTCTCGTCCCTTGCCGAGGAAGTCCGTGCTCTCACAAATCGGGCCGACCACGTCGGTCGGGACCGGAAGCGCGGGACCGCTCGACACTACAGGGCGAATCTCGTGCTCGGCCCGGTAGAGACTCGGCCGAATGAGATCGTTCATACCCGCGTCGACGACGACGAAACGCTTGGTGGCCACCTCCTTGACGTGCACCACCTCGCTCAGCAACACGCCGGCATCACCGAGCAGGAAGCGCCCAGGCTCGCAGACCAGCGACAGGTCTCGCGGCGGTAGCAGGTCCGCCAGCCCTTCGCACAGGGACGCGAAGTCGAACAACTCGTCCGAGAACGGTCCACTGCTGCCGTAGCCACCACCGCAGTCGTAGTAGGTCACTCCATCGCTGCGCGCGGCGTCACCGTCGATGAACTCGAGCACCCTCTTACATGCCGTCAGGTACGGTTCGGCCTCGAACAAGAGTGAGCCGAGGTGCACGTGATAGCCGACGAGGGTCAGCTTCGCATCATCCGCAATCCGGCCGACCAGACGCTCCGCCGTCCCCAGGTCAACGCCGAACTTGTTGTCCTGTGTCGCGGTCGTGATGAAAGCATGCGTGTCGACATGCACGTCCGGGTTGAGCCTAAGCGCGACCCGCGCGCCGACGCCTTCGGCATCGGCACACCACGCCACGCGCTCGAACTCCGACTCGCTCTCGACATGGACCGCGCCGATGCCTTCGCGCAGAGCTTCGCGGATCTCCCAGTCCTGTTTGCCAACCCCGGGGAACACGCATCGCGAGACATCGGCTCCGGCACGCAGCACCTTGCGCAACTCGCCGCCGCTCACAAGATCGAAGCCGACACCCTCGTCGCGCAGCAGCGCCAGCAGCGTCGCGTTCGCGTTGGCCTTGACCGCGTAGCGGATCTGCGGCTCCAGCTCCGCCATGCCACGTCTCAGCTGTGCCAGTCGTGCCCGAATCGTCTCGGCCGAATAGACATAGACCGGCGTGCCGACGGCCTGCGCGATTTCGTGCGCGGGGGTGCCGTCGATCGTCAGGCGATCGTCTTCATACTTGATGCCGGGCATCGGTAGAGCGTAGCAGACCGTATTCCTCGAGCAGAGCGCGCGCGATTCGACACGGATCGTGAGTCGTTCTCAGAAGCTCGCGACGTCGCCCCGGAACTCTGGGTGGGTCCAGGCACGAGCGGGCCAGCGCACCGGCGTCGCGCGCCACCAGTCGCACGCCCGGCCCCTCGAGGTCCAGCAGGCCGCGCACGCGCGGGCCGACGATGGGGACGCCCGCGTGCAACGCCTCGACGGCCGCCAAAGGCAGGCCTTCGCGCTTGGACGTGAACAGCATCGCGTCGAACCCGGCAAGCAGCTCCGGAAGGTCCGGGCAAGGACCCCGCAACACGAACGGCAGGTCGCTGCGGTCCTCGAGCACACCCGATAACGGGCCGGAACCGAAGACGTGCACCTCGACACGAGCCACCAGGCGGGCCAACTCTTCGGTGACACCCACCAGCAAGCTCGGGTCCTTGATCGGCACGAGGCGACCGCACCAGGCGATGCGCAGCCCAGCGGCGACCTCGTGACGCAAAGCAGGGGCCTGCGCCAGGCGCAGCGCCGGCGGGACGTGGCGCCAGGCGCCCGGCGCGATGACGCCCAACTCCACGAGCTCGCGGCCGCAGCTCTCGCTGACGCAGGTCACCAGGTCGCGCCGCCGGCACAGCCGCCGTTCGATGATACGGAAGGCGGCGCTCTTGGCCCGGCCGAAGTAGTCCTTGAGCACGTGACCGTGATAGGTGTGTGCCAGCGGCACACGCCGCGCCACGGCGGCGCCGAGCATGCCAGCCTTCGCGGTGTGCGTGTGGATCACGTCGGGTCGGAAGTCGCGCACGATCCGACGCAACGCGTTAGCGGCGATCAGGTCGCCGGCCGGATCGATACGCGTGACCAGACCGCGCACGCGAACGAACCCGTGGTCCGGGAGCGGCAGCTCGGTCTCGCCGTCGCCGAGCGAACCGACGACCGAGAGGTGCTCGTGACCTAGTTGGCGAAAGGCCTCGTGCAATGCCACGACCTGGCGCGCTGGCCCACCGAGGTTCGCGCGAGTCAAGATCCTCAGGACGCGCACTGCTGCTCCCAAAGCGCAATTGACGTCAGACAGAAGACCAGCTGGGCCTTCGCCGGAAGCCCGGCACCGAGCTCACGCCACAAGGCCAACGCGGCGCCAGCGTCGAACGA
>NYZE01000161.1 GCA_002685965.1 Planctomycetota bacterium
GAGCGCGTCGGCTTCGGCCTCCAGGGCAATACTTTGAAGGTTCTCCTCGATCGCATCCATCGATTACGTCACCGCCGCATGGGGGTAGGGAGCGTGCTCGTGCAACAATGTCAGTCCACGCTGAGCATTCTGTCGACCATATCACGCATCGCGTCGAGATCCTCGGCGCGGTCAGAGATATAGCGCAGAAGAAGCAGGTCCGACTTGCTCACCACGCCGCCGTGGAAGAGGAACGCGCGGGTACGGATCAGCTTGTAGAGCTTGATCACTTTACGGTCGGAGACCTCGTAGCGGAACTCCTTCTCGAGCGCCTTCAGGATGCGTACGAAAAGGCGGTACACATCATCGGGGAAGTAGCGCGAGCGGTGGTGTGTGCCACCCTCGAGCTCCGAGGCGAAGATATGATCGAGGTACACCTTGAGCTTGAGGAAGTCCTCGAGCGAGGCGCGCTCGGCCCAGGGGCGTTGCTTGGTCGCCTTGTAAACCTCGTTCTGCATCCCCTTGGCGAGGAGCTCGTCGAAGGCATACGAACGTACGCTGCGGCTCTCGGCCTTGAGCGTGAAGCGGTCGCGAAGCGCCGCGAGCTCGGCGTTATCAGGGATCTCGTTGGTCGCGGCGAACAACATCAGCATCGGCACGCGCGTGGGCTTGCCATCCTGATAGAATTTGCGCTCGTTGATGACCGTGAGCAGCGTGTTCAGGATCGCCGAGTTCGACTTGAAGATCTCGTCGAGGAAGACAATCCGCGCTCGAGGCAGCTTGCCATCGATGCGGCGAATGTAGTGTCCATCTTTGAGCTTGTTGATGTCGATAGGACCGACGATCTCGCCCGGCTCGGTGAACTGGGTGAGCATGTACTCGAAGTACTCGTCCGTGGTGGTGTCGAGCCCGAGCGCTTGCACGAACTTGACCACGAGGTCGGACTTTGCCGTCCCCGGCTTACCCACCAACAACAACGGCTCCTGCGAGAGCGTACAGACGCACATCAAATCGATGAGCGATTCCTTGTCCACCCAGTAGCGGTGGAGATCCTTGCGCATGTTGTTGATGCGCGTACGCAGGTTGTCGACTTCGGGCTCGATGTCCTCGAAATCAAAGAGATCGTGGGGGTCTTTATAGACTTCGGCGCTCATTGTTACGCAGCTCCGTTCAAACAGAAAAAGCAGTGCCCCAACACCCGCGCTGGGCGTGTTATGGCCTATTGGCGTTCATGCACGATCGTTGACATCGTCCCGGTCGTCAACCACGAGGTTGAACGTCCAACCATTCCCATACGATCGATCATTCCCTGTAGGTTGCTCGTGCACGTCAGACGTGTCTGGTTTCGCGAGGCGAGGCGATGATTTGTTGCCTCGCTCTCGCCGCATGAGAAGCAACCTCATGACCGCATAAAGTCGACACCTGAAAGGAGCGTCTACTTGTAGAGGTCGATGACATCCGCGTGCGCCGCCACGCGCGCCATTTCGTCATCGAGCTGTCCCGTCAGCATCAAACTCGCCATCCGCAAGTCTGCTTTCAGGCTCCAGAGTGGATGCTTGAAGGTCGCTGGCTTGTTCTTTTCGATGAGAAAATGCCCGATCCAGGCAGGCGCGTATCCGAGCACTGGCGCGAGCGCGAGCAGCTTCGGGCTCTTGCGCGCTGCCGCCATCCCCAACGTGACGCATGCCGCCGTCGTCCCGATCGCGTGCAGGGTCCGGTTCGTTCGGTTCTCGTGCTCGCCAAGATAATAGGGCCAAAACTCTTCGAACGATTCGAACTTGCGCTTTGCCATCGGTCTCCTCGCTATCATGATTGGGCCTGCTTCGTAGATGTTGGTTTCTACGAACAGGCTTGAACAGGTGGTGTTCGAGTCGCATGCTTCTTGCCAACAAAACCCTCGAACTCTCGACCACGAGGAGGCCCCATGGTCAGCCCGAGTGAGGATGACAAAAAATCGCCCGAGTCCGCAAGCGTCTACCTCGAACTAACCTCGCCATATGCTCCCTGGCCCTGGTGGAACGACGCCGTTTCCCACGTCGATGAGGCGATGGCGCAGGATGGTGGCCATGACTGGGGACACCTGGGGCGCGTGTTTATGAACGCTCGCAACCTCTGCCTGGCCGAGGCCAACGGACAGGATGAGACCTGGCTTATCGTCGCCACGGCGGCCCTCTTTCACGATGTCGTCAACCTCCCAAAGGATTCGCCCGAGCGACACCTCGCCTCGACCTACGCCGCGAAACACGCCAACGATTGGCTCGCCCAAAATACCTCGCTGACCAGCGCGCAGCTCGAGGGAGTGCACGAGGCGATTCGTTGCCACAGCTTCTCCAGCGGCTTCATCGCGGAGTCCTTGCCCGCACAGCTTGTCTCGGACGCGGACAGGCTCGACGCGCTGGGAGCAATCGGCATCGCTCGGACGTTCTTTGTCGGGGGCGTGCTCGATCGACCGCTGTTCCACCCTACCGATCCTTTGGCCGAGGAGCGTCAGCCAGATGATGGCATCTGGAGCGTGGATCACTTCTTCGTCAAACTGCTCGAGCTGCCCGCGCGCATGTACACCGAAGCAGGTCTGCGTGAGGCAAACCACCGCGCTGATTACATGCGCGCGTTCCTCGCGGCGCTAAAACAGGAAGCCCTCTCGGGAACAAATAGCACCTCGTGACCATCGATACATATGAAACGCTGGTGCTACCCTTTACAGAGCGGCGAGAGGAGCACCCGGTCGGTCCTCTCTCGCCGCACACCGTATGATCGATCCTCCCCGCGTCAGGGCACGAGGCGCTCGCTGGAGCAATGATGCTCGATAAAGTCCGACATCCTACCGTTCAACGCGTCGCGCTCGTGACCTACGTCACCTGTCTGGTGAGCTTGATCTTTGTCTACTTCGTGATCTCGGGGATGGCGGTTCCCTACTCCGTCTACATGCAAGGTCCCGCCACGCTCGAGGCCGGAACTCCGAACGCGATACGCGGCATGTTGATGGATGCCATGAACGGACAGACGGTTTATCGCGTCGAATCCGCGAAGTTGAGCCTCGAAGACGAGGATGGAAAGACCATCCTCGAGAAATCGATCACGCCTGGCGCGGGCGGGTTGATTCATACCCAGCTCGAGCCTGCCGCTGACACCCCGCCGGGCGAATACCAGCTCGTGATCGATTCCAAAATCATCCTCGATGAGCCTCGCTTTAAATCCAGAGCACCTGTTCGGATCAAAGCTCCCGAGGTGCCTCATCCAAAGGTCTGGCACGAGCAGAAGAAACGTATGCCAGCCCAGGAGCTCGAGCGGACGCGCCTCGGTTTGATCGATGGTTCCGGCCCTGTTCGCATCGATATCATCCCTCGCGAACCCATCCTGGTCCGAGGACTTCCTGGCGAGGTGTTCCTCCGCACGACCGTCCGCGACACCGGCGAGCCGATCTCTTGCTCGCTCCGTCTCGCCGAGAAGAAAGGGCTCCTCGAATCTGGATCATTGCCTGACGCTGTGAAAACAGACGCGTTCGGGTTGGCAAAGATCCGGTTTGCTCCCACGACCACCCATCATTGGGTGCTCGCTTCGGATTGTCTCCCTGATGGACACGCGCTCGCGAAAGAAGAACTCCCACAGGAAGACAACATCGAGGAGATCGAGGATGTGGTCGTCGTCAACAAGGGCGAGGTCCAGGCGATCAACAAATCCCGCGTACAAATCGGGACCGCGCCAGCTCAACTGGCGCTCGTCGCGCAGCACCCTTGGGTTCATCCTGGGCGCGACGCCGTCGTCGCGACTCACTCGCTCTTTCGCGATGGTTCCGTGCTTGTCGATCTTTATCGAGGCGATCGTTGGGTGTGGGCTGGGAGCTTCGGGCTCGACAAGCATCGCGGTGGCGGCTTGATCTCGGTCCCTCCGGTGCGCGATGGGAGCGATGGTCCTGATGTCTATTCCGCGAAGGTGTTCTCGGACATCTACGTTCAGGGCAACGCGTGGGATGCTGTAAATTTGATCGGGCTCGAAACCGACGGCGAGGAGCATATCCGCGAGGCGCTGCTCGCCCTGGCAAAGAAGCACGGCGCGCAACCCGATACGGACCTCGAGCGCAATCGTTACATGCAGTGGCTGGCAGGATCTCCTGACTTGCTCACGACAGCGAGCGGCAAGCAGCAGAAGGCGTTGCTCGAGATGTTATTGCTCGAGATTCCAGTCCACCGCCAAGCTCCTGCTGTTGTTCTGAACAGCCTGGATCGCGATCAAAAGGAGCTGGCCGCTTGGAAGAATGGGATTCGCGATCAGTTGCTCGGTGCCATAGCGCTCGCGATCCTTATTGGCCTGGCGCTGTTGATCATGGTCGTGATGTGGGGCATCCAGCAGGCGCAGTACAAGCAAAGGCTCTTGCACGAAGTCGAACTGGAGCTCGCCGAGCAAGACCTGTCCGATATCGAGGATGGTTTCGTGAGCGAGGCCGAGATCCTCAGAGAAGGAAAGCTCGCGCGCGCGATGGCAATTTTCCAGGGCGTCATTGTTGTCGGAACGCTGATCCTCTTTGCCGCGAGCATCCTGCTTATCCTCAGGTTTATGATGTGAGCCTTTTGGAGAGTCCCGCTCTGGAGCACTCGAACCCCGACACACGCAGATAAACAATGAAGATTATAGGACTCACCATGGGCGATGCGTGCGGCATCGGCCCGGAAATCATCCTCCAGGCATGCCAGCGGCCGCTCGATGGCGATATCCTCCCCGTCGTGTACGGGAGCGCGGCAGTGCTCGAACGAGATGCTGCAATGCTCGCGTCGAAAAAGGGTTGGGAGTGCGGCGAGGAGATCGTCGCCATCGACTCGCTCGCCGCAGCAAAACCTGGCCAGTTGAACGTGCTCGAGGTCGAACCCGAGCTCGATGTGTCGGGCATGGGTTGGGGGGAGCAAGATGCGCGCGCGGCGCGGTTGCAGTTGAGCGCGCTCGAGCGCGCGATCGAGGATGCGCGCGCCAAAGATATCGTAGCGATCACGACGGCGCCCTGGACCAAGGAGCTGTTTTCGCTGATCGATGCTCCCACGGTGGGCCACACCGAAGTGTTGGCCAATGCATTCGATGCGCCACACCATGTGATGATGTTGGCCGGTGATCGCTTGCGCGTGGCGCTGACCACTGTCCATGTCCCAGTGCGGCGAGTGAGCGAGGTGCTCACCGCTGCTCGCCTCGAGGATACGATCCGAACCACATGCCATGAATTGCGGCGGTTGTATGGCGTCGATGTTGCCAGGATCGCCGTATGTGGCCTGAACCCACACGCTGGCGAGCATGGTGTGATGGGGACCGAAGAAGACGATGTGATCCGACCTGTCATCGAGACGATGAGGTCCGAGCTCTCGGGTGTATGCGAACTCGCAGGGCCATTCCCGAGTGATACACTGTTCGCGAAGTTTCGAGAGGCGCAGCCATTCGACGCCGTGGTTTGCATGTACCATGATCAGGGGCTTATCCCGCTCAAGCTGCTGCACTTCGGGAAGTCGGCAAATATCACGCTTGGGCTGCCGATCGTGAGGACTTCTGTAGATCACGGCACAGCCTATGATATCGCGGGTCAGGGCGTCGCAAGGCACGAGTCGATGCGGTACGCGATGGAGCTCGCGTTGGAGCTCGCGGCGCGTGCTGCACAATCCCATTGATACAGCGGCAAGAGTCATCACGAAGGAGCGTCGAATGAGCGTCGAAGTCGAGAAACGTGGTCCGATCACTGTCGTGACGATCGATCGCCCTGATGCAAGAAATGCGGTGGATCGGGACACGGCGCAGCAACTCGCTGATGCCTTCCGAGCCTTCGATGAGGACGAGGCCGCGAGCGTCGCGGTGTTGCATGGCGCGCACGGTACGTTTTGCGCTGGCGCTGATCTCAAGGCGTTCGCAGCGGGAAACCCTAACCGCCTCGATCCCGAAGGTGATGGGCCGATGGGACCATCGCGCATGCTCCTCGGGAAGCCAGTGATCGCTTCGATCAGCGGTCATGCCGTCGCTGGAGGTTTGGAGCTCGCGCTCTGGTGTGATCTTCGCGTGGCAGAGGAAGACGCGATCCTCGGTGTGTTCTGTCGCCGCTTCGGCGTCCCCTTGATCGACGGTGGGACGGTGCGGTTGCCAAGGCTCATCGGATTGAGTCACGCGCTCGACCTGATCCTCACGGGGCGCCCGGTAGAGGCGGATGAGGCGCTGCGAATCGGTCTCGTGAACCGGGTCGTTCCGCGCGGCGAGGCGCTAGATAAAGCCATCGCTCTCGCCGAGCAGATCGCGAAGTTTCCGCAGGTTTGCATGAGGCAAGATCGCGCGAGCGCGTATGGGCAGTTCGATCTGACGCTCGACGAGGCGCTCGCGCGTGAGTTCGCCGGTGGCACTCTCGCGCTTGCTGAAGCATTGGAAGGCGCGAAGCGCTTTGCTGGTGGGGCAGGGCGCGGAGGTTCATTCGAAGAGGATTGAGTTTTCGTGCCAGTGAAAACCAGCACGAGAACGC
>NYZE01000162.1 GCA_002685965.1 Planctomycetota bacterium
ACAGCTTGGCGATACCGACCGTCACCGTGACGTTGCCGGACCTCGACTTCGTGTAGAAGTCGACAGCGCAGATGTTGGCCACGGGACGGTTAAACTCCATGATCGCGATCTGGTTCGCGGTCGTCGTCGCATTGTTCTGCTTCTGCTGCCAGTTCTGCGAGAACAGCAACTTGCAGCCCTGCCCCGCCGTACGGCAACCAGCGCCGTAAGTTGCGAAGGTCGCATCGTAGCCGCACAGCTTGCGCTTGGGGTAGGGCAGCTTGCGCTTGAGGCAGGCGGTCTCGAGGTCGTTGTAGTTTGGCGTGCCGTTGTTCAGGTTGTTGTCGTCGTCGTCGGCAATGAAGACCTCGCGCACCGCATCCGGCTGGTTGCGAGCGTTCGCTCGGAGCGTCGGGACGATGATCCGGTTGGTGAGGGTGACGCCACCGGAGCCTAACCGCTTGCGCAGGTTCTCGCGCACATCCCAAGCCCAACCCATCCACGTCTGCCCCTGCTGGTGGACACCTCCACCTGCCGGGTAGGTCCGCGTGTTGAGTGCCGTGCGGATGGAGTTGCCATTCGTGAAGAAGGCCTCGCCGACGAGCGGTTGATTGGTTTCCAGGATCGCAAGTATGTCGCCCCAACCCTCGGAGAGACCGTCCGTCTGCGAGATGCCGCCGTAGGCCGCGTCGATGCCGTGGCCCCACTCGTGGTTGATCACCGTCGAGTAGCACGTCATGTTGCAGTTACCACCCTTGTGGTAGAAGTTGATCGTGTAGTTCGAGTAGTGGGCGTTGCAGGTACGGTTGAGGCTGGTCTTGCAGATGATGGCGTCGATTCTCGTCGGCAAGACACCCATGAGCCCGCGGACCCACTGGTTGATGTTGTCCGTGCCCCAGTAGCCGGTCGACTGACCGAAGTCATGCAAGTTGACCGTCGGGTTGTAGATGACGATGCTCGCCGGCACGCCGGGCGTCACGGTCGGGGTCAGGCGCAGCTTCGTGCCCTGTTGCGGCTGCGTGTCAGCGACGTACTTGCCCTTGAACTCGATGAGGATCGTCACCGGCGTATTGCCGGTGTGCGAGATGTTGAAGGCGCCGGTCGTGTCGGTGTAGCCCCTGTTGCCACCCTGAACACTAACGAGCACGTTCTCAACCGGGATCAGCTTCAACGGGTCAGTCGGCCGGAGCCCGGTGTTGGCCCACATCTTGACGGTGCCAATGACATTCGCGGCCATCGGACCGTACATCGGCAGGCCGTACTCGACCTCCAAGACCGGGACGCTGGACTCGAGCGGAGCCGGCTCAGGCGCGCCCGGAGCGCTGCAACCGAAATTGCACTCGTGGTAGTCGTTGCGCCACGACAAGACCTTGCCGTTCTGGGCGTCGATGTAGTTCTTGCCGGCGGTGTTGGTCGACAAGTGCTGGACGTCGATCTCCCACGCCAGCCGGACCGGCATCGGCGTGCCGGCGGTCTGATCGGTCCAGATGACGAGGCGATCCTGACCCGGAGCCCGGAGCTGCGGCATCTTGACGCCACGGTCGGCGAACGCGATCGCGCGTGCCTGCGCAGCCGTCAGCTGGGGCCGGACGTTGAAGTTCGCCGGGATCGAATAGCACTCTGAACCGAACAGCGAGATGCCGCCATTCTTATGCACACGCACGTCGGCGCGGCCGCCGATCACGATGAGGTCCGCGAATGTCTGGTCGTAGACGAACGACCAAACGTTGTTCATCTCACCGCTGATGCTCTCGACGAACTTGGAGGGTCCACGGCCCAACAAGACCGAGTAGTTCTCGAGGGTCGCGAGGGCGCGGCGGCGCGCTTCTTCGAGTGTGTCCGCCCTACCGGGAAGATCGAGACCGGTTCCATAGATCGCGGCCGGCGTGCCGGTCGCTGCCTTCCATTGGACTGTCCAGTCAGGACCATGGCTCTTGACGAAGGTCTTCCATGCCTCGCGCGGTGAGTCCTGGGCGACGACCGGTGTCACGAGCGCAAACAACATGCTGCAAAGGAGAGGTGATCTCATGCGTAGCTCTGATGAAGTGATGGGGTTGGAAGGAACAGGGACGGGAGCGACGTGAGAGGCTGGATCTCTGGGACCCAGGAAACCGTGCTACTGCCGCCGCTAGCGACGCGAAGCTCCCAAGATACACCCACATCCGCGAATAACAGGTTTTCGCGCGCCGACGGCGGCGTTAACTGCCACTTGGACACAACCCAGACACGAGAGCCAGGCGGCGACCCCTACTTGCCGCTCGGCACGATCCTGAGCGGGACATGCACGCGTTGCTCACCAGCCGTCCCGATCGAGACCTCGAAACTGCCGCGCAGACTCACCGCCCCGCCGAAGGACTGAGCCTCAAGACGATAACGACCGCGTTCGATCGGGCCGACCACGAAGGAGCCGTTACTGCAGCGCAGCCAACGCGCTGCGCGCCGTTGCTCCCACGGCACGGAGGCTTCCTGCAGCGGAACGAGCCTGACCCAGACCTCGCCGCTAAGCGCCACCTCGGCGCTACACGTGCCGCGTAACGTGGCATCGCCCGCAGCGGCAAGCACGACCCGGACCGGCAGGTGGTCCTTGATCCGCACGTGCTGGCTGACACTTGGAAGCAGTTTGCGGGCGCCCCCGAGTCTTTTCTCGCCAGCCAACTCCAAACGCGCCAGCCGGTAGACACCGAACGGAAGCCTGTCGAACGTGAAGCGGCCGCTGCCGTCGGCGCGTTTGCGCCACGACTTGCGCCCAATCCCCTCCACCTCGGCCACAGTCAACACGAGGTGGGCATCGGGGATTGGTTGCCCTCCAGCGGTCTGGACGACACCGATCAGCGTCCCTTGGACCTGTGCGCGGATGGTCTCTTCCCAACGACCGACCCCCATCGGAATGCGTGTCGCATGCACGAACAGGCCGCAGTCGGGATGTTCGATCGCGAGCCGCAGTGGCCCAGGCGTCAGATGCGGCAGCGTGAAGCGACCTAACGTATCGCAGCGCGTCAACCCACCACGCTGCTTGCCGGAGCCCTTCTCGTTGAACGGCACATCCGCGCGAACCTGGCGCACGGTGGCACCCGCAAGAGGCGGGCCTTCGGCTGACAGGACAGTCCCGACCAAGGTCGTCCCCCGGTCGAGTGCGACACGATGGTCCTTTGGACTCGCGTCAATGCGCGCAACCAGGCCGGTCACGACCTTTGGCGCGTAGCCACCCACACGGAACTCCACATCGGTGACAAAGCCCTCGGGCAAGTCCTCGGTCACCCATCGACCCTGTGGATCGGCGCCTCGTGTTGGCCACTCGCCCCGCTTGCCCTTACCCGCGAACTTGCCCCTGCCCTTGGGCTGGTCCTTGTCCTCGGCTCGCTTGTTCGAACGACCCATTACCCGCACGCGCACACCGGGAATGAGCTCGCCGCTCGCAGCGTCAACGGCAGTGCCGGCGATGCGGCCTGCGCGCCGCAACATCATCACCATCTGGCGGTTACCAGCGTGTGCGACCTCCTCCCTCAGCTCGAGGAAACCGTCCGAGTGGCATGTCAGATACAGGTCTTTCGCCGGCAGCCCTCGCAGTTCGAAGCGACCTTCCGCGCCGCTCTTGGCGGTGCACACCTTGCGCCTCCGGTACACCACCGTGATCACTGCGCCATCGACGGTGCCTCCGTGTGAACTCCGAACCACCCCTGCGATCGTCTCCCCTCTATGCAGCTGGACAAACACCTCAAGCGACCGCCCCAACGCCGGCACCTCGATCTTCTGGACGCTCATCGCGAACTCGGCATGCTCGACCGTCAGCTCCGTCTTTCCGGGTCGCGCTCCAGAAAAGCGAAACAAGCCGCGCACATCGGTCTTCGCGGTTAACAGGCTCTTGAACGACCACATCGACACCTTGGCGTTCGCGACAGGTCTGCGTTGCGGACCGAAGACCACGCCGTGCACCTGCGATCCGGGCTTCAACTCGAGCACGACGCTGCGCTCTCCTCGCCCGTAGCTGCGCACCATCTTGCCGGCGCCAACGAACCCCTCAGCACTGGCATAGACAAAGTGCTGCGGCACGGTGGCGTCCAGATCGGTGATGCGAAAGCTCCCGTCGTCAGCTGTACGCAAGGGACGCTCACCGCGCCGGAAAGTGCGCACCAACGCGCCCTCAAAACCCTTGCCGGCCTGGTCGACGACGCGACCGCTCACAACGACGGCCGACTGCAGCATGAAGTCGAACTGCGCGGGCGATGCGTCAGCAGAGACGAAGAAATCCTTGCCTTGAGGCGCCCATCCCTGGGACTCGGCACGCATGAAGAGATTGAACCCCTCACCACCTTGCTTCGTCGGCAGAGCAAACGAATAGATACCGTCTATCGCCGTCTTGGTCGTTTCCTTGTTGGCCCACACCGTTGCGCCGCCCAGCAACGTGCCGTCGGCGCCACGCACCGTCCCGCGGACGGTGATCCTGAGTCCGGCTGCGGCTGACTTCAGGGCAGCGTCGGGCACAACGGTGTCGCCTTCGACCCGAACAGGTCTCGCATCGGCCAGCTTGGCCGGCTGGGTCCGCTCTTGCTCACTCGGGACGACCAGATCAGTAATCGTGTCGCTGGGCTTCGCTTCGTTCGCCAGCCATAGCTGCCTCCCGGTGACTACCGCGACCCCAATCAGACCGAACACGAGGATGGCCGTCTTCTTGGCGGCCATGAGCCCGACTCCCTGCCCCGAGAACTCGCTGACCCGAGCGGCGCCCTCCGCGAGCGCTGTGAGCGGGCCACCTTCGACCACCGAAATGAACGGAATCAGCGGCGCGACCCACGCCCGCCGACCGCCGGACGAGCCATCCATCTTGTCACGCAGCAGCTCGATGCTGCGCCGCAGTCGGGTTCGTACCGTCGCATACGGCACGCCCTGCCGCGTTGCCACGGCCTTGGGGCTCAGACCATCGAAGAACCGCAACAGTATCGTCGAGCGATAGGGTTCCTCGAGGCCGCGCACGTGGACGAGCAGGTGCTGTAGCAGATCGACGCGGACGAGCGAATCGTCACCCTCCGCCACGTCGGGCTTGGCGGCGACCTGCTCACGTAGATTTCGACGTCGCTCCTCGCGCACGTGGTCCCGCGCATGGTTCCTGGTGATGCCGGACAGCCATCGACCAATCGACCAGCCCGGCTTCGAGGGCTTTTCCATCGCAGTAACGAAGGCATCCTGCACGACGTCCTGCGCGGCGTGCTCATCCCCGACCATGGCCTTGGCCAAGCCGCGCAGGGCACGCGTGTGCCCGAGCAGTTCGTTCGAGTCGAGCTCGCGTGGGTTGCGTTTCACTGGGTCTATCTACTTGATCAGAGTCAGCTCGAGACCCGCCGAAGCAGCGGCACCGAGCAGGCCGCAGGGCGCCAACTGGAGGGTTTGCAGACGCAGTTGGAAGCCGACCCAGGTCGCATCGTTGGGCAACGGCAACGGCACCACCGCGTCGCCACACGCATCCGCTGCGATCGGGACGATGAAACCGAGGCCGAGGTCGACGAGCAGATCGAGGTCGAAGAACTTGACGTTGGCCCGTCGCGCTCCGAACAGGAGCCAACCCGCGCTGCGCGGCGGGGCACCCGAGCCGATGATCGCGAAGTCCGCATTGCCGACCCGCGGCGCCGAGTTGGCATCGACCGTCAGGACCGTCGCACACGGCGGTGTCGGTGCACCGTAACCGAGTCGGCCTTCGTCCCCGTCGAGCACACCGTTCGCGTCGCGGTCGATGCCAAGCCGCTTGCCGCTGCCCGGTTGCACACCAGCGAACGTCAGCACAGAACCAACCTTCGCCAGCGCCGTGCCGATCTGCGCCAAGTCGAGGGAAGGGAGCGTCGCGCGATCACGATCGAAGCGTTTGGTCGCCGTGTTGTAGTGGAAGCCGACGCGTCGGTTGTCCAGGAACCCCGTGACGATGAGCTCGCACTTGCCGCTCTCCGCCTGGGCGATCAGTAGCAAGAGGTCGGCAGCCGCGGCCGCAACGTTGGACACGTCGACCGTGCGGGAGAAGCCGACCGCCGGCGCGGCCGTGGCCGGGAACGCGAACAGAAACCGCTCGAGCGCATTCTTCTCCTTGGTCGTCAGCGGGTTGAACCGTGACGTCGTCGACAGGAACGCCGACAGGTCATCCTTGGAGCCGTCGGCACCGTAACCGAAGCCGGCAGTCCGACCGGACGTCGACGGCTTGCGCCCATTGCGCTGGTAGAGCCCGCGCAGCGGCGCAGCCTTCATCGGCTGTTGGATCAAACCGACGAAGCCGAAGCTGCCGGAGCCAGAACTATTGACGTGACATTCCGCACAGCGGAACTGGATCGAGCGATCCTTGCCGACGTTGTCCTTGGTCAAGAAGATCGTCTCGCCGTCCTTGGCGCTCTCGCCGACCGGAGTCGTCGGCAGGGTGTCGTCTCGGTTGCGGTTCGGGTTCGGCATGAACCGGATGTCCTGCATGTAGGCGACGAAGGTCGCCAGGTCGGCAGTGCCGAGCGCCGGACCACCCATGAGCCCCGGGAAGGTCGGGTTGAACGTCTTGAGCCCAGGGCGGTCCGCGCGCCAATGGAAGAGGCGCTCGCCCGCCAAGCCCTGCAATGTTCGCGTCAGTAGCGGCCCCTTCATCGGATGCAGTTTGTCGGAGCCGTTGTTGAACAACTGGCCGCCCGGATCGCCGAGATCCCAGGCCAACCCATCGTGGCGAGCATCGATGTGACAGGCGGCGCAGGCCATCGTGCCGTTGCCAGAGAGCTTGGCATCGAAGAGGAAGCCGCGCCCCTCGCGGATCGTCTGCGGCGTCGGGTCGAACATCCTGATCTCGCGCAGCACCTTCTTCTGCGCGGTGTCGATGACGGAGACGCTGTTGGACAGCCGGTTGCAGACGTAGAGCACGCCGCTCGTCGGATGGTGCAGAAGCCCACGCGGTCCGCGTTTGGTGCGCGGCGCGACCTTGGCGCCCGAAGTGTTCCCGACCTCGATCAGGCCTGTGACCTTGCCGGTCCCGTCGATCAGGCCGATCCGGTCGGTGCCGAATGCCGCGACGTAGCCGACGCGGCCGGCAGGGTCGAACACCACGTCTGTGGGTTGCGCCAGCGCGTTTGAGAGTGCCGGGACGTTCGGGAACTTCGTGTAGTCGATGCCGGGGTTGAGATCGATGGGCGTGATGGTCGGCCTGTTGCCAGTCGTGATGCGCGTGACCCGACTGTCGATGGCATGACCGCGCAACGCGGGCTCGAAGCGGACCAGGTTGCGCGCCTCGGTGTTGGCGACCCAGAGCTCGATGGTGCCGGGACGCCATGTGAGGTTGAACAGAGTCGTGCCCACACCGGGATAGTTGCGACGAACGGTGAGACTGGCCACGTCAATCTCGACGACGTCATTGTCGGGCAACGTAACGTTGAGCTTGGCCTTCCACGCCGGGTCGTCGCTGCGCACGATGATGCCCTGCTTCGGCGCAAGCGGCAGAGTGGGATTGGTCGGCTTCGGTGGCAACGGAGCAATCGTGTGCGGCACGACCGTTGTCTTGTTGCCGGACCGAGTGATCGCCACCCACACCGTCTTGCCGTCGGCACTGGCGAGAAGTGCCCGCGGGTCATCGCCAAACACGGCAACAGTGCCGACCTGCTTGCGCGTTGCCGGGTCGATGACAATGACCTCGCGCCGCGTCATCGACGTGACGAAGGCACGCTGCGGGCTGCCAGCGAATACGACGTCACCCGGCTCGTCGGCGACCGCGATCGTGTCGATGACGACACCACGAGAGATACTCACGACGCTGATCGAGTCGGAGACATGGTTGACGACCCAGACCTCGTCCTTCGACCGCACGGCCACGGACACTGGCTCGATGCCGACCGGGATCTCCCTGATCAGAACCGGCGTCGTCGGTGCAGCCAGCGAGAAAACCGCGAGCCGGTGATCCGGCGTATTGACTACGAAGAGTCGCTGACCGTCCGCAGAGATCGCCAACGGGCGAGCCTGCGGACTCTCGAAGTGGGTGAAGGTCTGCGCCGGCAGAGCTCCGGCCGACACCACGAGAGCGGCAAGCATCAGCCAGCGAGTGATGCGAGTCGTCACGACAGTCTCTCCGTTGCGCCTACAACTCGTAACGGATGTATGGCAGGCCCTTCGCGGCCGCCGTCCAAACCGAGAACCCGGTCTTCGAGGCAACGTAGGAGGTCACGTACGGAATCACGCCAGTGCTGCCCACGGGAGCTTGCACGGCCGGCATGAGTTTGAACTGCGCCGTTTTGGAGTCGAACCAAGCTCCCTGCGCCCAGAACTCCTTCATCCACGGAGCGAGTGGCGCGGTCAGCGAGAGGTAGCCGAAACCCTTGGCGTCCGTAGCCGCGAGGAAGACCAGGATCGGGCTCGTAGGGTCCAGGTAGAACAGGTTGCAGGCAGCACCGACGTCGAGGCCCTTCGGGTTGCCGGCAACGGTGAGCATGTAGACGGCCACGCTCGACGGCGCCGTGTAGTATGACTGCATGGTCAGGTAGAGCGACCCCGACTTGACGGTGGCTGTCGTGTCGAAGGCCGCGACCAGCTTGCCGCCGAACAACGAGTCGGCGCACGTCGACTTCTTCGGGTAAGTCTGCCCCTTGCCTTTTCCACGCCACGCGCTCGCGTGCATCGAGTCGAGGTAGTACTCGAACCCGGCAGGCGTCGGACCGTTCCACGGAACGTTGTTGTCGGCGACGCCACCGCTGAACCGGAACTCCAAGAAGATCGCGTCCTTACCGTTGTAGGTCCACGGTCTCGAGAAGCGGAAGGTCAAGCTGTTGCGAACTCCACCCCACAAGGCGGGGTTGAGCGACGGATAACCCGACAGCGCCGGGAAGCTCCAAGTCTTGTCGAAGACCAGGGTCCGCGTGTCCTTGAGCGTGTACGCGCTCGACTTGTTGTACTGAATTGAGTTGTAGTCCCCATGAGCCGCGTGAACCGTGACCTTCGACCAGGTACGACCGATCGCGTTGTGGTTGCGGTAGTCCGAGCGAAAGGAAATGCTCTTGATCGACCGCGGCTTGTTGTCCGCGTGGCTCGCGTCCATGAAACGGTGCCCCTGGTTGGCCGCCCAGCCGAAGATCAGCGCGGCAGCGGGACCCTCGGTCTCCGTCCCAGTCGAGGGCGTCGTCATGTGGGTCTGGGCAAGAACCGAAGAACTCAACAACGCAACGAACGACAGCACTGAAAGGGGGGCCGCCAGTGTGAGTTTCATGACAGATCTTCCTTCGGGTTTCGTGAGTTGAACGGGGATGGGGACTGGACCGTTATGGCCGCTGCAGCGCCAGATGTTTCAAGGATCAACAGATTCTAGCGCGTCCGCAGCGCAGCGAACATCCACAGCAATCCACAGACATTCACACGCCCCCAACACCCCCCAGCATCGACAACAAGCCTTCGAACTGCTTATGTGCCTGCCGGCCGCCAGGACCATGCACCGGGAGGGAGAGGGTGCCACCGTTTCGCAGGAGTGGGAGCTTCGTTCGGTTTTTCGTCGAGGGGACAGCACCGGCGCCCCAGCGCAGCCAGTCCGACAGCGACGAGTTCGTTCTCGCGCTCGCCGAGAACCGCTTCACGTCGATTGAACGCTCAGCGAGTGAAGCCGTCAGCGTCGGCTGGGTATCACCGTCTGACCCGTCGGGCGGGGACTTCACCCGCGACGAGATCGCGATGGGCGACCTGTTGCGTCTGCGCATGCGCGTCGACCGCAAGAAGCTGCCGCGGGCCTGGATGGCGATCTACATGACGGCTGAGGTCCGTGCGCGCAACGGCCATGGCGTCACAGCGGCCGAGCGCGCCGATATCAGGGCCGACATCGAACGACGGCTCATGCCGCGCCTGCTGCCAACGGTCCAGTTCATCGACGTGATCTGGAACCTAAAGAACAATACCGTGCTGTTCTTCGCGACCTCGGACTTCCTGTGCGCCGAGTGCGCCAAGCTGTTCGCGAAGACCTGGAGCGTCAAGCTGATCGAGGTCAACCCGACCAGCCTGGCGCAGCGCTCACGACTGCCCGAAGACATGCTCAACCGGCTCGGGGACATCGCGCCGTTCGGGCTCGATCCAGGCCAGACGACACGGGCCCAGACTGGCGACCGCTACGACGTGTCAAGAGACGACGACGACGTGATCGAGGAAGGCATCGAAGAGGCGAACGCATGAACAACGAGCTCTCGTTCTTGGGGACAGAGTTCCTGACGTGGCTCTGGTTCAAGGTGGAGTCCGGCGAGTCGACGTTCCGACTCGACGGCGAGGTCGAGGTTGGTGTAGCCCTGTCCGACTACCTGTCGATCGCGGGCGACGATGATTCGACCGAGCAGACCCTGCGCAAGGGACTGCCGACCAGGGCACCGGAAGCGACCGCATCGCTCGCCTGCGGTAAGCGCCTGACCCGTGCACGGATAATTGTCGCCGAAGGGAACGAGGAATGGGCCCTGACAATCAACGGCGGCCAACTCGCCTTCTCGTCGGTGCGCGCCGCGAACAGCGATCCTGATGAGACCAACGACACGCGTGATCTGTCGCGCATGCATAGCTACGTGCGCATCGGCGAGATCATCGACGAGATCTACCGCGCCTTCCTCACAGAACGGCTGGCGCCCGAGTTCAGCGACTCGGTGGTGCCGAAGATGCGCGCTTGGGTCAACGACCGCCAGGCTCAGCTGCCGTCGACCGTCCCGTACAGGTAGAGATGCCACGCTAGCAAGCAGAAGTAGATCGCGAGCACGACCACGAACCCCCACGTCACGCCCTTGAATTTCCTGACCAGCACGAGGTACGCCGTGCACAGGCCGATGCCGAGGGTCTTGGCGGCCAAGAACACCATCGGTCCAAGGTCGAGCATGAACAGCGCGACCGGGTTGACCTCTTCCCCACCCATGCCGAGGAAGAAGAGCGTGAAGAAGGCGTCGAGGAAGTTGAGCAGCAGGACCAGTCCGGCGAGCAGGAAGACGCTCTGTGGGAATCGATCGACGAAGATGTTGTCCACCTCACCGGTGCGCCGACCACCTTCTCGCTTGCCTCCCAAGAGCGTGCGCGCACACAGCATGGGTGTTGGCTGGGCGCGACGATCGACCTGCACCCTCCGTTCGGACCTCTCCGAAGGAGTTGCAGCATGCGGGCTGTGATCCGGTTCGTGATTCAAAAGTGGTCGCCCTAGGAAAGTCTACCTCCCTTTCTCGGCACGCGACGCCGCCCTCAAGCGGTTGCACCCGTGTCAACGAGCCGAAGTGAGCAGACGTTCGAGTTCGATCAGCGCACGGTGCTTCGGATCGAGGCGACGGGCGACTTCGAGGACTTTGGCGGCGCGGGCTCGCTTACCGAGCCGCAGCAGGGATCTACACAGATAGCGTGCCGCCTGCCCCTCGCACGGATTGCGCACCAGGGCTTCCTCTAACTCGAGTGCGGCTGCCCCGTAGCGCTTCTGCTCGTAGAGGAACCGACCAAACGTCAGCCCGGCACGGCCACTGTTCGGAAACCGCGCCACCGCATCCTCGAGCACCCTCTCGGCCCGCGCCAGTTCGCCGCGCTTCCACAGGAGTCGACCAAGATTGACGTGTGCCTTCGCGTACCGCGGCCGGCGCTTGACGAGGTCTTCGAAGCGGCGGACCGCAGCGGCGGCGTCACCCGCATTCTCTTCGGCGAGCGCCAGAGCCAGCGCCGCGCGCGCGTTGTCGGGCTCCACGGCGAGCACCTGCTCGAACGTGCGCCTCGCATCAGAGAGAACATGCACCTGCCGGAGCCAGAACGGCGCCAGCAGCAGAGGAAGCAACGCGAGCACAGCACGCAACCTTGGACCGCTCGGCGCCATCACAACCAGGCCCGCGAGGGCCAACCCAGGCAGCATCGGGTAGGCGTAGCGGGCAGCTACCTGCTCACCGTGTACTACCAACTGCGCGAACGGCAGGAAGGCGAGCAACGCCCAGACCAGGCCGTTGCGCGTCCGCAGGCCACGACCGGCGGCGATGAAGCAACCAAGCAAGAAGGCAGGCAACAGCGCCCGCCAGATGCCCGTACTGGCCAGGCCGGCGCTCATGACGCGCGGCGGGTCGATCAACAACAGCATGCCCGCATGATGCGCAAAGCTGTCGAAGGGCGCCGTCCACGACAGCTCGACCGGCGGCAACACCATCCCTATCGCGAGCCAGCGCACCGCGAGCCAGACCCCGAGCGTCGCTCCGCCGGTGATCGCCCACCGCCGGCGCTCTGCTGCCGGCAACAAGAGGGCAATCACCGGCACGAAGATGACAGCATCCTCGCGGGCATGCGCGCCGAGGAACACGCAGACTGCCGCCGCCAGCAAGCGACCGCCAAGTGCGCAGTAGAGTGCGAGCCCACCGAGGCCCAGCGCCAGTGAACCGGTACGCCCGACGATCCAGGTCGCCTGCTCGGCGGCGACTGGGTGCAGGAACAACAGGCCCAGCGCCGGCGCAAAGGCGCCGGGCCGCAATCGATCGAGGGCAAGGGCGAGCACGAGCACGCACAACCCATGCAACAAGAGCCCGACTCGGTGCAGGGCAATCGGATCCTCGCCGAACAGCTTGCGATCAAGCGCCAGTGAAGCCAGCGCCAGCGGTCGGTATTGACCAGCGCCGCCGCGTTGCGCCCAGTAGTCCTCGGTCAGGATGCGTCCGATGTCGAAGTCGCGGACGGCCGGGTTCTCGACCAGCACCTCGCGGTCGTCCCACGAGTAGCCCATGTCGAACAGCGGTGGCAGGAACCACGCAACGACGCATAGAAACGGCAGGTAGAGAGCGAGCCGCTTCTTGGTCGGCGTGTCAGCCACCCAGGTTAACGAAGACGCCCCCGTTATTTTCCGCCAGCCTGCGCATGAAGCTGGCCTCGAACTCGCCGATCGAGATCGTGTGGATCACGATGCCGCGCACCTCGTTGATCTTCCCGACCTCCTTCAGGATGTCCTCGGTGTCGACGAACTTGCCGACCGTCGGACGCCCATCCGTCAGGAAGTAGATCGTGTCGAGCTTCAGAGCCTTCCTGACGCTCTTCTTGCCGCCCGTGATGGCCGTGCTGCTGACACCCTTGGCCGGATCGAGATCAAAAGCCCGCATCAACGCGGCGTGCGTGTTGGTCTTGCCCGAGTCATCGCCAGTCGCACCGAACATCCCCTTCTTCGCGACACCGAGCGGCTGCATGCGCTTGACGAACGAGATCGCCGAGGCCTTGTAGTTGATCGTTCCAGGCGTTAGCCACCGCTTCCATCCCTTCACCTTCTTGGCGAATGCAAGGATGTTGAAGTGCGTGTGCTGATTGAGGCCGTTGATCGTACGCAGCAACTCGGTCTTCACGATGTCGATCTTGCGGAACGACGGGTAGTTGCCAGCCCGGAACTTCTGGCGGTCGACGACGAGGTCGTCCATCGACGCCGAGACGTCGATGATGAAGATGACCCGCGTCGAGTTCGTTGGAATGCCGGCGAAGGCCTTGTCGCCCTTCTTGAGCTTGTAGTTCTTGTCGGCCTTCGCGCGCGTCTTGCGGGCCTTCTCGAGCTCCACCTCGGTCGGCAATCGGAAACCCTTGATGCTGGTCAGGAACTTCCACTGTTTCTCCCACGCCGCGTGGTCGGTACCGAAGTCACGCGCGGTGATCTCGAACAGCGCGTTGGCCGCATCCTTCTTGAGCCGCCCTTCCTTCTCCAGGAAGGCGATCAACGGCACGACTGCCTCCATCGTGCGCAGACGGCCAACGCACTTGATCGCCGCCGCCTGCACCTGCCACACCGGATCGTCGAGAAGCCCGAGCAACTTGGGTCCGAGCCCCTTGAGCTTGCTCGTGCGAGCCGTGTCGAGCGCGGCCAATCGCACCTGGTACGCCCGGTCTTCGGTCAGCGTACCGATGATGTCCTCGTAGAGCTCAGCACCGAGCGCACCATAGGCGCGTGCCATGTAGTACTTTTCGGCCACCGTCAGGCTCTCCTGCGAAGCGTCCCAGATCTGCTTCATCGTGCTCTTGAGCCCGACCTGCCCGGCTCGCGAAATCACGTCGAACATCTGCGCGCGCATCTCGCGGTCGGTGAGCTCGGGCAATCCCTCGAGCACTGCCTTGTAGGTCTCGGGCGCCTTGTACCCCGACAGGACGAGCTTGGCCGCCTTCTGGATGTCCGGCTCCTTGTGGCGCAGCAACGGCGTCAGCGCATGCACCGCTTCCGGGCAGTCGATCGACTCGAGCGACATGACCGCCTCCACTCGTTGCGCCGGCTTCGGGTACTTCTTGAAGAAGCGCTTGAACTCGCGCACTGCGTCAATCAGCTGCTCGCGCGGCATGACCTGGGACAGCAGCGACCCAGACAGAAGGGCCAAGCTGAGCGGAAGTAGAAGGAAGGGCTTCACGAGAACACCTTATTGGAGATCGACCGCGGGAGGGCTGCGCGCGGCATTGAGTTTCGGGCACATTCGCCAAGGGAGCAAGCCTCGCGCCCTCCGACCGCTCGGCGTGCGCCAACTATGTCCAAGTCCACGGTTACCGGGGTTGGGGATCTTGGTGTCCCTGATGATTCAAACGCCGCGAGGCAAGCCATCGGGGAGCAAGCACGCAAGGAACACCCAACCGGGAACGCCGCCGCTACACAACGTGCTCATGCTCGTCCTCGGCACGAGCCTTGCTCTGCTACTTCCGCCCCGGCAGCACATGCGGCAGCCGCTTCCGAATCACCTGCCGCAGGTTCTCATGATTGTCCTGTGGCGCCCCGGACCTGCCGCTGATCTTCACACGCACGGCCCCGGACAGCAGCTCCTCTTCGCCGGCTTCCTCGACCGATGGGACCGCTTGCAGCTCCACCTTCGGTAGATGCTCGTCGCCCCAGTCCTGCTCGTCCTTGCCGAGCTCGACACCACGGCGCTTCTCCTTCGGGTCGATCCCGAGAACGCTGGTCCTCGGCAGCACGATGTGGGCGCTTCCAGCCTGGATAGCGACCACGTCGGGTAGATCGGAGAGGATCTTGCCCCAGATCTTGTTGTGGTTCTTGAGGTGCACGTAGCCGTCGGGACCGCTCTGGAGGACGCGCTCTTCGGCCTCAGCCAGCGGCATCAGTTTCTGCAAGTCGCCCGGGACGAACGAGATCTCCGAGTTGTTGCCGAACTCGATGACCAGCTCATCGGCCATGACCTTCTGCACGCGCCCCACGAAGAAGTTGCCGTTGTGTAGCTGCGCGAACGCGCGCGCGCCGCGCACGATGCCGGAGCTGAAATCGGTCATGGCGAGCACACCCCTCGGCAAGCGACGCGTGGGCTCGATCGGCCCTGATGGCTCGGGCTCGACCGTGTCCGGCCTCGGGTTGTCAGGCGTCTTGGCAGTGGGATCGCCGCCGCGCGGCTGCTTGCCTTTCTTGGGCAGCATCGTGACAGCCACGCGGCCGGCTCCCTTGCCTAGCCACTTCAGAGTGTCGACG
Source organism: Planctomycetota bacterium (assembly GCA_002685965.1). GTDB lineage: Bacteria > Planctomycetota > UBA1135 > UBA1135. The sequence goes on from NYZE01000162.1 coordinate 15,371, forward strand.
AGGCGGTGCAAGCGGCGCTTGACGCGGTCGCTCAGGCTCTTGGTCGGCGTCTGGGCCAGGGTCGGCGCAAGCGCCGGGTCGGCCTTGGCGAGTGCGAGTCTCATCTCTTCCGAGATCTCGATGCCCGGCACGGGCAGGTCGGTCTCGATGCGCGGCCGTTGGCTCCTGACGACTTCGACTATGGAGCCAGTCGTGGAATCTAGACCGAGGAAGCCGCGGATGTCCTGCGCCATCGGCAGGTCCGGCCTCAGCGTGACGAACGCAACCACGCCGAGAATCAGGACACATGCGGCCATCGACGCGACCATCATGCGCTTCATCCAGGTTCGACCCAACGGCGCACCACCGACCACCACCGGCACCGCTGCCTCAAGCTCGGCCTCGCGCATCATCGTCTCGAGGTGCTTGAACTCCAGCGACTCAGAGGGTCCGGAGTCCGGGTGATCCGTCAGTGACAGCTCTTCCGAGCGGTCACCATAGATCGGATCGTCACCGACAGCCTCGTCCGCCGGACGGATGACTGGATCGAGACTCGGGAGGAAGCTCGCTGCAGTCGATTCCTCGTCGACCAAGGTGAAGCTGTCTTCTTCCTCGTCGATCGCGGACCAACTCTCGCCGCTCTCCGACATGTGTGCCTCGACCGGCGTGCCGAGATCGAACGGCTCCGCCGACGATTCGTCTTGCCCACCGAAGACGGCCTCGAGTTGGCTATCAAACTCGTCCGCGTTCGTCACGTCGTGCTCACCGAAGACGATGTCGAGTTGGTCGTTCACCTCCTCCTCAATCGTCTCGTGCGGCACGCTCTCGTAGTCGTCGGACTCATCCACGAGAACCATCTCGTCGGCGTCAAAGCCGCTAGCATCCTGGTCATCGCTCTCGTCGAGATCGTTGAACAGGGTCTCGCCGTCGAGGTCACCGTCCTCGTCGATCACGAACTCGAGGTCGTCCAGACCTGTCGCAGCGTCCTCGTCGTCCTCGCCGAAGCTGAGTAGGTCCTGCACGTCGAGGCCAGCCGGCTCGTCGCCCTCGAGGTCGGCGAACATGTCACCGTCGTCGTCTTCGACATCGAGTACGAACTCTTCGTCGTCAAACGACAAGTCGTCCGGCTGCTCGGACTCCGGGATGTCCTCGTCAGGCAAATCGTGTTCGTCGGTCACCATGGAAACCCGTCTCCGTTCCTCGCCCTCTCCCGTAGCGGCATCGCAACTGATATCGCTGAGGGTTGGTATCGGCACCCCGCCAAGGCCGTCATCAGCCCTGCGCGGAGATTCCAGACGGGGCCGAGCCGCCTACTTGCGCCGCAATATGCGGCGATCGCCCTTACGCGCGGTGACACCGACGCGATCGAGGTGCTCGAGGAACGGGATCAAGAACTTGCGGCTCGTGCCGAGACGATCACGAAGTGAGGGGATGTCGAGCACGCTGCCAGCGCCGCCGCACAACTCCTCGACGATTGCGACCGCTGAGCGGTAGGCATCCCCGCCCCAAACGAACATCGGGCCGACGGCAACGGCTCCTTCCTCCTCGATCAGGCGTTCCAGCCACTGCGCGCCATCCTTACCGAATCGCTCGGCGATGTCGTCGCGGGTCTGCGGGCGATGGCCCGACTCCTCGAGCCAGCTACGCAACTCGGTCAAGCTCTGACGCTCGGCCGGACTCAGCGTGTCCGTGCGCGACGGATCTTGCACGAGACCACCAGGCAAGAGTGCGACCTCGCCCGCGGCCTCGAGTCGAAGCAGCGCAACACCGAGCAAGACTGCCCCGGTGCCACGACGTAGGTCGGCTATCGGGCACGTCGTGGCAAGTGCGTGCTTGCGGTAGTGCGCCGCCAGCCGCTCCGAAATGCGCTGCTCTTCACGCTCGACACTGCGCCCACTGAAGAGCCGACCAGACTTGCGGTCTTCGAGGACTTCGCCGTGCTCGATCACCTGCGCGAGGTAGCCCTCGAGTTCGGACGCCGTCCAACCGAGGCGGCCGATACACTCCAAGCGGTCGACGCCAACTTCACCGCCTTCCGCGACCGCGAGTTTGAGCAGATTCTCCGGCTCATCGAGGGCCGCCTCTTTGGCACGCAGCTTCTCGATCGTCCGCTCCTTGAACCGGCGCAGCCGTCGACCGCGCAAGCCAATGACGCGGCCACCGGCGATCGAACGCGCGGGCGACAGCCGCCGTAGCAACGCGAAATCGCCCGGCAAGCAGACCACAGGCTCGTCGCTCAACACCTGCACGAGGCCGTGCGCACCGGGTGCTAGCGCACTCTCATCGATCAAGAAGGCGCGCGCCGTCACTTCGGTCGTTCCGAGGTGCAGGTGGACCCGCTCGCCGTGTTCGAGCGGCCGCACATCGGAGACGACATGCACGTCGAGTTCGATGCGGTCCACGCGAACGAGCGAATCGGGCAGAGCGACGACATCGCCACGGTGCGCCTGCGCGAGCGGTATGCCCGGGAGGTTGAGTGCGGTCGAGTGGCCAGCACACGCTCGCTCGACGGCGCTGCCGTAGGCGTGGATACCACGCACGCGTGATTGCAGCCCTTTGCCGACCAGCTCCACCGTGTCACCAATCGCGATCTCGCCGGCGATCGGAATCCCGGTCAGCACCGTACCGAAGCCCGGGACCGTGAAGGTGCGCTGCACCGGCATGCGGAACACGCCATCAGTCCGCCGTGGCTCGAGTGCGGCCGCCTGCTGCCGCAAGAGTTCCTCGAGCTCCGGGATACCCCGGCCTGTCGTCGAGGAAACCGGCACGATCGGCGCACCCTCGAGGGAACGGCCTGCCAAGAGCTCCTTGATCTCCTCGACCGCGAACGCCTGCGTCTCCTCATCGACGAGGTCGACCTTCGTCAACGCCACGATGCCACGCCGCACGCCGAGCAGTTCGAGCACGTCGAGGTGTTCGCGCGTCTGCGGCATCACACTGTCGTCGCAGGCGATCACGAGGACGGCCAGGTCGATCGACGTGGCACCGGCCACCATGTTCTTCAGGAAGCGCTCGTGCCCCGGCACGTCGATCATGCCGATGATGCGCCCATCGCTCAGCTCGAGCGGCGCGAAGCCGAGGTCGATGGTCAGCCCGCGTTCCTTCTCCTCGCGCCACCGATCCGGATCGATTCCGGTCAGTCGTCGGACAAGGCTCGACTTGCCGTGATCGACATGCCCGGCCGTGCCGACGATGACGGGATGGATCACCCCGCCAGGTACAGGATCCTGCCGCACGACTTGCACGTGATCAGCGTCGATCCTCCGAGCAAGAACGCCATGTCGTTCGGCGTCAAGCGCGTGTAGCACCCGGTGCAGTGGCTCCCGTCAACGGCGACCACGGCCGTCCCATCGGTCGACTCGAACAGCTCCTCGTACATCGCCAGGCTCTGCTCCGGGAGATCGTCCAGGTGACGGCCGCGCTCGCCCACCACCTCGTCGAACTTGCCGCGCAACTCGTCCTCGAGCACCTGGGATTCGGCCTTGTAGGCCTCGAACTCAGCGGTTTCCACCGCCACGAGCTGGTCGCACTCGGCAAGCTTCGGCGTCTCCTGCTCGATGCGTTCCATGAGCTCGAGCTGCTCGTTCTGCAACGCCTCTTTGTCCTGGGTCAGATACTCGATCTGGTGCTGCGCCGCCGTGAATGATGAAGCGTTGTTGGACACATCACGGTGGTCCTGCTGCCGCTTGATCGCGGCATCCAGGCCACTGACCTTGGTCTCGAGCTCCTGGTATTGCCCATCGGCTTGCTCGATGACGGTCTCCACCGCATCGCGTTGCCGACTCAGGTCATCGACCTTCTTCTGCCGCCGCGCGGTTTCGCGGGGGATCGAATCGACCTTGCTCCGCATGGTAGCCACCCGCGCGTCAACCTGCTGCAGGGCGAGGAGCTGCTGGACAACCGGATGCATATTCACTAAGGGGCGGAGCAGCATAGGCATGGACCGTCGTTTGCGTAAAGAGAGTTCCGCGGGTTCCCGTACCCGTCGTGCCGACTCTGGATGGAGCCCGACCCGAACCAGAAGACCCCAGAAGGGCCAGAGGCACAGCTACTCGATGGCACTTCCCTGGAGGAACCCTGATAGTTTTCGCGCGCGAACCGGGTGCTGTAGCTTGCGGACGGCCTTGGCCTCGATCTGGCGCACGCGTTCGCGCGTCACGCGGAAGATCCGACCAACCTCTTCGAGGGTGTAGGTGTAGCCGTCACCGATACCGTAGCGGAGCTTGATGATCTCGCGCTCCCTGAAGGTCAGCGTATCCAACACGTTGGTGACCTTCTCCTTTAGCATCTCGCGCGAGGCGCTGTCCACTGGCGACTCGATGCTGTCGTCCTCGATGAAATCACCGAAGTAGCTGTCATCGCTTTCGCCGATCGGGCGATCCAGCGAAATCGGATGCTTGCTGATCTTCATCACCCGCTTCGCTTCGTCGACGGTGATTTCGGTCGCCTGCGCGATCTCCTCGATCGTCGGCTCGCGCCCCTTCTGCTGCAGCAGCTTCTTGGTCACGTTGCGCAGCTTGCTCATCGTCTCGATCATGTGCACCGGAATGCGGATCGTGCGCGCCTGATCGGCGATGGACCGCGTGATTGCCTGACGAATCCACCACGTGGCGTAGGTCGAGAACTTGTAGCCGCGGCGATACTCGTACTTCTCCACCGCCTTCATCAGGCCAGTGTTGCCCTCCTGGATCAGGTCCAGGAACGACAGACCACGATTGCGGTACTTCTTGGCGATCGACACGACCAAGCGCAGGTTGCCCGACGACAGGCGTCGCTTGGCGTCCTCGTAGTCGGAGTGAGCGCGACGAACGTCGCGGATGCGCCGGCCGAGCCGGTCCCACATCTCGAGACCCGCGACCTCGAGGTCGGAGAAGCGCTGCGACAGCTCGCGGCCGTGCTTGGTGCCGACGAGATCGACGCTCTGCGCCTTGCGCTCGAGGCGCCCCATCTCCAGATACTTGCCCTCGAGCAAGTCGACAAGCGGGCGGATCTTCTTGATCTGGAGATTCAGCTCCTCGATCAGGATCCCGCACTTACGCATGCGCCGATAGAGGTTGCGGCGGATCTTACGAGCGTCGGCCTTCTTGATCCGGGAGCCGCCGAGCACCCGGAAGTCTGTCTGGTTGATGAGGTAGAGCGTCTCGAGGGTCGAGATGATACCGGGCAGACGGATGTTCAGGTCGGCCTTGCCGACGTCCGGGTCTTGCTGGTTGACCTTGATCGTCCGGTCGAAGGCCAACTCACCGGCGACGACGTCCTTGAGGATTTGAATCGCGGCCGCGGTGCCGAAGCCCGAGACCAGGACCATCTTCCGAAACTGCTTGCGCGTGAGCTCGATCTTGCGGGCAAGGCTGATCTCCTCGTCGCGAGTCAGGAGGGGTATCTCACCCATCTGGGTGAGATACATCCGGACCGGGTCATCGATCTTCTCGACGACCTCGGGGAGGACCGCAACTGTCCGGTTCTCCGGGTCAGGAACCGAGTCCTGCGCGTCGGCACCCTGCGAGACAACCTCGGCCTCGCGCACCTGCTGCTCTTCGAGTTCGGTCGGATCGTCGGCAGCCGCGACGAGGTCCAACTCGCTTTCGTCATCGTCCACGAGGTCGATGCCAGCCTCGTCGAGGATGGCCAGAATCTGGTCCACCTTCTCGGGCGTCACGAGATCCTCGGGGAGGATCGCGTTCATCTCGGTATAGGTCAGGTAGCCGAGCTTCTTGCCCTCTTCGACGAGCTTATTGAGATACGGTTCGAGTCTTTCCATCGGAACTCATGTTCGCCGCCTGGTCAGGAAGGACCCAGGCGCGACAGCACGGGGGTGGGATCGGGAGCCACAGATACGATGCGCCACCACTTCGCGCGAGCGGCAGATCATCGCACAGCTCTTCAAATAGACGCAGTAACACGACTGGACAAGACGACTCCTTGGCAGGCTCAGCTACGTGGTCCAGGACGGAACGGGAAAACAGGGGTCGCTACGCCAGGAATCGAGCCAAAAATAGTAGGCAAGACGCGCTGGCGTGCAGCAGGAAACTCAACGAATGCGACGGGAGGGTGGGCGGCCCAGACGCTTCAGCGTCTGGGTCAGTTCGGCCTCGAGTTCGCGCGCCCGGTCGACCAGCGAATCCGCCAGGGCCTGCCTGTAGGACTCCTTCAACCGGGCAACTCGGCCGAGATCGAGCTGCTGCCCAAGAAACTTTACCCCATCGAGAACGGCCCGGAGCGGCTCCTCGATGGTCCTGCCAATCTCATCGAGCCTTAGGACGAAGTGAGTCCCAGCGGGGTCGTCCCCCATCAGGGTCAGCCAACGGCTGAGGAGCTCGGCCGGCTCCGGCCAGGCACCGTTGCGCAATACGAGCTCCTGGAGATCGGCGACCAGGGTCCGGTGGTAGCCAGGGGCAAAGATCTCCTCTTCGCCGGGCCACCGCTCGATCAACTCGGTCAGGACCTCGGGCGACCTCAGAAGGGCGGCGACCATGTGGTCTCGCATCCGACTCACGGGTCCGGCCCGCTCGGGTTCTTGCGCCTGGGGCTCGGGGGCCGCCTCTCGGCGCGGTGGGCGGCCGATGCCGGCCTCCAGCACCTCGGGAGTGATCATCAGCCCAGCGGCCATACGCTCGAGCAGATCCTGGCGCCGGAAGCGGTCGCGGATCGTTGCCAAGACCTCGCAGCATTCCTGGTAGGCCTGGGCCCGCCCCTCCGCGGTCGACAGGTCGAGTCGCTGACCCAGCAGGCGAAGGAAAGCCCGATGCGAGTCTTCCGCAGCCTCGAGCACGCGATCGAGGCCGGCCCGGCCCTCATCGGCCACCAAATCCGCCGGATCCATGCCCGGCGCCAGCAGCGCGATACGGGTCGGCAGGATCTCGCCAGCAAGCGCCCGATATGCCCGCTCGGCCGCGAGGCGACCCGCCCGGTCGCCGTCGAACAAGAGGGTCGCACCGTCGGGCGCGAAGCGGCGCAGCAACACCGCGTGTTCATTGGTCAGACTCGTACCGAGCGTCGCAACGGCACCAGACACTCCGGCGATGTGGGCCGCAATCACATCGGTATAGCCTTCCATGACGACGACCTCCCGCGCGCGCTGGGTCCGCGCGTGGTCGAGTGCGAACAGCACGCGCCGCTTGTTGAAAACTGGCGACTCCGGCGAGTTGACATACTTGGGCTCTGTTTCGGACTCGAAGCCCGGCAGGATTCTGCCGCCAAAGCCAACGACTCGCCCACGGTCGTCCTGAATCGGGAAGGTGACTCGGTTGCGGAACTTGTCGTAGATGTGCCCTGCACGCGAGCGTCCGAGCACGCCGGCTTGAATACCGGCCTCGACCGGTAGTTGACTGCGGCGAAACTTGTCCGCGAGTGGCCAGTGTGTCGACGCGTCCTTTTCAACCGGTCCAGGCGCATAGCCGATGCCGAAGGACTCGGTCGCGGCCGTCAACCCCCTGCCCTCGACGTAGTCGCGCGCCGACCGGCCGGTTTCGCCTGCCAGGCAGCGATGGAACCAAGCCTGGACCCGCTCGAGGATCCCGAAGAGATCGCGGTCGACGCGGGCGGCGCGGACCTCGGCGCCGCTGGCTTCGGGCAACTGCACGCCGGTGCGGTCGGCGAGCATGCGCAGCGCCTCCAGGAACCCGAGTCGCTCGCGCTCCATGACCCAGGTGAACACGTCGCCACCCTTCTGGCAGCCGTAGCACTTGAAGTGCTGGGACGAGGGATAGACGTGAAAGGAGGCCGTCTTCTCGTCGTGGAACGGGCACAGCCCCTTGAGCGACGCCCCGGATCGCTTGAGCACAACCGCCTCGCTGACGAGGGCAACGAGGTCCAAGCGCTGCTTGATCTCCTCCTTGGCCTGCTGGCTGTCCTGCCTGATGTCCACCCTGGCCTCTTCCCGGCGCCTTCCCAAAGCGCCTCTCCCGGTTTGGCAGTATGCCGCTACCCCGGTTTAGCCGAAAGGACCGGAGTCATGACCAGCATCCTCCGCGCCGCCCTTCTCGGGCTCACCGTCATCGCCACGTCATGCCAATCAGCACCCGTTTCTGCGCCGGCGCCGGACTGGACCAACCGACAGACGCCCCCGGCAGCTCCCGGTGGCGCGGCAACGGTTGACCTCTTCTCCGGGACCTACCGCGACGGCTGGGCCGGCCAGGAATACACGCTCACAAGGCGTCCGGGCTTACTTCCGGCTCATGGTGCCGGGCGGCGACACGCAGGCGTTCATGGTCAAGAACGAGGCCACCCTGACCTCGAAGAAGACCGACCGCCCCACCCTCGGAACACTGCGCTTGCCAAGTCAGAGCCTTTCGGTCCTGCACGCGGAACTCGGCAAGAAGCAACTCTTGTTGATCAAGCAGCGGTAGGCAGGGCAAGGCTCGCGCCTAGGCGTTGAAGACCCGCCAGAGCTCTTCCGGTGCAAGTTCGCTGGGGCGCTGGGTGAGCCATTGCACGGGGAGGGCAGCGGCCTCGAAGGCAGCGTCGGGTGGTGTTTGCCAGGTGCGGGCGAGGGCGTTGCGGAGGACCTTGCGGCGGCCGCCGAAGAGCGCTTGGAGGAAGGCGGCGAAGGCACGGCGTTCGGTTGCGGGGCGGGTCGCGAGTGGGCCCGGAGAGCCAAGCCTGACGAGGGCCGATTCGACGCGGGGGCGCGGGCGGAAGACGTCGCGGGGGATGCGACGGAGGAGCGTTGGTGACCAGGCGAGGGACAGGAGCACGGAGAGCGTGCCGTACTCTCGGGTGCCGGGCGCAGCAACGATGCGCTGGGCCATCTCGAGTTGCGCGAGGAAGACAGCTTCCGTCGGCGGCACTTCGGCGGTCGCGAGGGCGGCGAGAAGCGGACCGGCGACAGAGTAGGGCAGGTTGCTGGCACAGACCCAGCCCCGCGAGAATGCGTCGGCGGCGGCGAGCGCCGTGAGACAGGGCTCGGACAGGCCCCCGTCGCCGAGCGCGTCCGCGGCGACGAGGCGAACACGGTCGCCTTCCGGCTGATCGCGCAACGCCTCGGTGAGGAAGTCCACCAGCCGCGTGTCAATCTCGCACGCCACGACGACGCCAGCGCGCTTAGCGAGCTCGAAGGTCAGCGCTCCTGCACCCGGGCCGATCTCGAGCACGGTACTGTCCCGCGTCAGCGGCAGCGAGTCCGCGATCGCACGCACCAGGTTCGGATCGATCAGGAAGTTCTGCCCAAGCCTCCGGCGCGGGCGAAAGCCAAACGCGTCGAGGCGATCACGCAGAGATTGGAAGCTCACTGAAGCCCGAGGATTCGGTAGGCCGCGGTGCTCCATTCGCCCGGGTCTGCCAGGCCGAGAAAACTGCGGTCCATCGCCTCGACCCGGATCTTGGCGGCCTGTCGAAACTCGCTGCGGTGCGCCAGCAGGAACCGCTCCACCACGACCAACTCTGCGGTAGTCGGCGCCCCGCTCGTCCGCTCAAGGAGAGAGAGAAACGTGTAGGGATCGGTCGCGAACCGCACCCCGACGTGTGACGCCCACTCTCCCGGATACGCCGGACGTACCCCGTTGCGGTCCCCGTGTGGCATGCGAACATGGCGAGCCGGAAGGCGCTCCGCGAAGCTGAAACCGACGGTACAGACCTGCGCCGGACCACCGCCAGAGGCGAACAGTGTCGGGCACAGCTCGGCGACGAAAGGCGTCGCGGGAGCGAGCGGGTTCACGTTCGCCAAGACACGCGCGAGCGGCAGCATTTCGTCCGGTATGGGACTGGGGCGACCCCAGACGGCACCAACGAGGCTGTGGACCGCCGGCCAAGGCTCGATGGTCCATTCGGCGACATTGCCGATCAGGTCGTAGCACGACAACGGGCTACCGAGATCGCGACCCGACTCGAACGTCCCGACGCGCGTACGCCGGTTCAAGCCCAGCTGCAGCGTGTTGGAGTGCAGCCGACTCCCATCATCCTCACCCCATGGAAAGCGATGACGGTCCGGCCCGGTATTCGGCCCAGACACGGCGGACGACCATTCCTCGTAGGTCGGCAGTCGCCCCCAATAGAGCCTGGCCCAGGCGAGCGCCTGCGGCAGATCGCAGGCGACGACGGGCAAGTCGCCCTCGTCTTGGAGATCGAGGCCAGCCTCGGGCGCGACCGCCTGGACGTCTTGCTCACGTGTCTCGAAACGCGCGAGGAAGAACAACGACCGATCCGACGACCGACGGTGTGGGACCCACTTGTCGAGCCAGGCAATGCGCGCATCCAGCCCCTCGCCAGAAGCGTTCGGGCTACACGAACTCGCCGCGCACAGCACAAGAAGGAGGCTGCACCAAGCGAACACCGAGGCCGACCGCCGCGGTGCTAGTCGAGGTACAACTCGACGCGTCGATTGCGTTCCTTGTCGGTCGCCACCTCGCTGGCCGGACGCGTCGGTCCGAACCCCGCGACGTGAAGCTTGGCCCACGACATCCCCTTGGCGTGCAGCACTCCGGCGACAGCCAGCGCGCGGGCCGCGGATAGATGAAGGTTGGACTTCCACTTGCTTCGAACGATCGGGTCCGCATCGGTATGTCCCTCGACACGGACCAAACGGTCATCCTTGGTCAGAATCGGCAGTAGTCGAGCAAGGACCACCTTACCTTCCGTCGAGACCTCGGCGCGACCCGACCCGAAGAGAACCGAGTCCTCGATCCGCAGGCCGACGCTACCACCCTTGCCGCGGATCGCAGTCACGCCGGGGATCGCGACGCCACCGCCCTGCTGCTTGAGGTCGGCTAGCAGCTTCGCCAGCTTGGTGCGCTGGTCACGCACCCACGCCGCGTCCTCAGCGGTCTTCTGGAACCGCGAGTTCTCCCGCCGCAGCGACTCGTTCTCGCGCTCGAACTGCTGCAGGTACTGCTCCATCTGATCCAGCGTTTCCACCAGACCACGGGCCTTGTTGACCTGCGCGACGTGCGCCCGTCGGCTCACACACGACACGGAACTGAACGCCATCACGGCGACGACCACGCCCACTGCACTAAAGCGCATTCTCCACCCTCCCAGGGCCATGAAAGACTCGTTGGAAGGATGATGCCGGGTCGGGAGGAGCGCTTCAAGCGAAGGCTGGGCGGAGCGCAAGCAGAGCAAGCCGCGTGCCCTGCGGGCACGAGCTTTGCCCCCGCCCTACTACATCTTGAACATGTCGGCCAGCCAAGCAGTTAGGCCGGTCTTCTGCCCCTGCGTGATCGAGTAGACGAAGAACAACGCATAGACGAGCAGGGCGGCGCTGCCGACGACGGCAATGCGGTCCAGCGTGCCCTCATGCGGCTCTTCTTCGTCGCCGCGCATCGAGGCGGCGCGTCCACGGCTACGGACCGGGGCCAGCGAGCCACGCCGCGGCGCGGCAGCCGGGCTCTGGGCATCGACGATCTCGAGCTCGTCAGCAGCCAGGTCGAGGGTGTCCTCTTCCTCGAGCAGCGAGTCTTCCTCGAGAACGGCCGTGACCATGCCGGCATCGTCATCGCCGTCATCGTCGGCGAAAACGAGATCTTCGGCAATCTCGCCAGTCTGGCGCAGCGACTCGACATCTTCCTTGCGCAGCCGGACGCTGCCACCCGGATCGCGGATCGCCTGAATCTCATCTTGGGAGACAAGGTGCTTGAGCTGAGACTCGCTCATCTGGAGCGACTTCAGAGCCTCTTCGAAGGGGACGTATTCCTCGGCCACTTCCATAACCTCCGTACAAACACGGGACGACGTGAGCCGTCCACTCGACGATTCGGACCCGTCCCCACAAACGATGTCAGGGCTACCGTCGAGGGCAAACCTCTGGGTAATCCTGGAGGCGGGGGGGGGACCCGAGGGGCGGGCAGTAACGACCTAGTATACCAGCCGTTGCGGCAGATGCCCTACCTCTTGGCCTTGATCCCCTTCTTCTCGAAGCGCTGGCGCAGCTGGTCGTAGCTCCACTCCGACTGGTCGTTGTAGCCCTCGAGCTGCAGGTCCAGGTCGACGCGCCGGGCCCCGACGAGGTAGAGGCGACGCGAGTTGACGCTGCCGCCACGGGCCTCGTAGACCGCTAGCTGGTTGGTCTTGGTGTCCATCAGGTAGAGCACTGAAGTGCCGACGCCGTAACTGCCGGTCACCGCGATGAACCCGTTGGCAGCGGCCCCAACCCCCCCCCCGGACTCGTAGACCAAGGCCTCGGTCTTGCCCTTCTTGGGCGGTGCTGGCTTGCGCCGCTGAGCCCCTGAGATCGGAGCTGCGGAGCGGAAGGTCGGGCCGCTGGGGGCCGCTTCCAACTCGAGCGCTGAAGGAGCGGATCCGACCCTGCGGCCGAGAAGAAAGGCGATGCAGGCCACGAGAGTAGCGAGCACGAGGTTCTTGGTGCGGTGAGTCATTCGGAATCTCCGGCCATGGGGGGGAGAGGATTATCCATGGACAGCAGCCCAGAGACGAGGTCGGTCGCGAATACGAAGCCGAGAATCACCTCATCTGCCAGCACGACTCCGACGCGACCAGTCGCAGAGTCGAACCGCTGCAGCGCATCTTCCATCGTAGATCTCGCATCGAGCTGGACCAGGGAACGGCCGAAGTCACCGAGGTTTTGACCCGCCGACTTGCCAACGAGCGGGTCCATGAAATAGACGTAGCTTGAGAAGGTGCCGTCGGCGTTGCGCACCGGATACCGAGAGTGACGCCACTCACGGAACTTCTCCCGAAACTCGGCGACCGGCTGGTCCATTGCCAAGCATCGCGCCTCGTCGACGGGGACCATCACCTCGGTGACAGGGCGCTCACCGCTGCTGCCGATACCGAGCGCCGTCTCGCGAACCGCCGACAACTGGGCGCCACCAGCCACGAGCAACGTCTCGAGCGCGTGCTCGTCGTGACGCAACGCACGCATCTGCCGGTCGCGGCCCGATGCCCACCGGTGCACACGACGCGCCACGGGCAGCACGAGAATCGTCAAGGGCAACAACAGCCAACGGGACACGATCAGCAGCGGCGCGACTCTGTAGGTCCACGTCTCGGCATGAGCCCTGAAGAGATGCTTCGGCAGCGCCTCGCCGGTGACGAACACGATCGGTGTCAGGACCAGCGCAGCGAAGAGCGGCGCCATGCTCGCATGGCCGACCCAGCTGGCCGTCACCCGCTGGGCCGCGATCGCTGCAAGCTCGTTGGCGATGTTGTTGCCGAGCAGGAGCACGCACAACAGCAGCTCGCGACGCGCCAACACACCGTGCAGCCGGCGCGCCGAACGGTCGGCCGGGCTCGATGCACGCAGCTCGAGACGCAAGCCATTGACGGCATACGTCCCCGTCTCGCTGCCCGAGTAGAACGCGCTGGCCAACAGCGCGATGGCAAGGACGACCCAGGTCCAGGGCCCAATCGTGTCGACGAAGGCGAAGAGGGGAATCACTGCTGCCCCTCCACTGGGAACTCGACCAGGACTCGGTGAATGCGACCCCGCGACACTCCGAGCACTTCGAGCTCGAGCCCGGCAACGGACACGCGATGCCCGCGCACCGGCATGCTGCCGAGTTGCTCGACGATCAAGCCACCAATCGTGCGGTTGCGATGGATCGGTAGGCGGACCGAAAACAGGTCCTCGAACTCGTGCACGCCGAGCTGACCCTTGACCTCCCACCCGCGGTTCGGCCGCAGCCGCACCGAGGCCCCGTCGTCTTCGTGCTCCGAGCGCACCAGCCCACCGACGATCGCTTCGGTCAGATCCTCTCGCCCGACGACGCCTGCCTGAACGCCGTATTCATCGACGACGAGGACGCGATCCGCGTGTGCGTTGCGGAACAGGCCGAGCAGGTGGGGTAGTCGAGCAAGCTCAGGAATGATCGAGAGCTCGTGACCAATGTCTCCCAGGCGCTCGTCGTCCTCGGCGACCAGCAAGTCCTTGGCGTCGACGTGGCTCATGGCGCGGCTTGCGTCGCCAACCAGTAGCCAACGCTCGCCGCGCGCCGACATGCGTGTCAGGGCCTCGGCCACGGACGCGCTGGGATCGATCGGCTCGAGGTCGATGAAGGGCGCCATGACTTCGCGGACCTGGATGCTGGTGAGCCCGAAGATCTCGCCCACGGCGTGCGCCGCTCGCGGCCCGAGTCCGAATCGGCTCGGGTGGCGCCGCACGATCTCCTCGAGTTCGTCGCGCGACAGCTGATGCGAGACACGAGCAAGGCCCCCGACGCGGCTGGCGAGCAGGCCCACCAGCCAACCGAACGGTGCACGCACCGGTGTCAGCAGGCGAACCCAGACTCGAAGCCACGGCGCCATCACCGTCGACAACGGCCCCGCCATTCCGAGAGCCACCGACTTGGGAACGATCTCGGCGAGGAACACGATCCCGCCCAGCGCCAGGAACGGGACACTGGCCGCGAAGGCACCCTGGTCGACCTGAGCCCAATAGCCGGCCAACGAGAAGAACAGCGTGTTCGCGGCCAGGTTGGAGAGCAGGATGGTCAACAGCAGCGTCCGCGGGTTGCGCAGGCACCAGCCCAGAGACTCCGCAAAGACGTGCCCCTTCTTGGTGCGGCGTTCGACCTCGAGGGGCTCGAGACTGAACAGCGCGGTCTCGCTGGCCGAGAACAACGCCGACATGACCAACAACCCGCCCATCGCGACCGGTAATCCGACGCCGACGCTCACTCGCTTTGCTCGGTGCTGCGGGGCAAGTCGACTTCCACCCGAAACCCGCCCTCTTCGGGGGAGGACACACGCATCACGCCCCCGTGTTGTTTGACGATTGAGAACGAGATCGACATGCCGAGGCCTGTCGACAGCGTGTCCGAAGCCGACGTCGCACCCTTTGTCGAGAAGAACGGGTCGAAGATATGCGCGATCGTATCCGGATCAGCACCGGGCCCGTTGTCGGACACGACCACGCGCACGAGCGGCTCTCCCTCGTCACCGTCGACGGCCGTAATCGAGACATCGAGACGGCGCCCCCCTGTCAGCGACTCATCGAGGGCATCGAGACTGTTGAGGAAGAGATTGAGGAACACCTGCGACATCTCGTGGGCATCGCCACGAACGACGTCATCATCGCAGCCCTCAAGCCCGAACTCGACTTTCTCATTGACGAGCCGGTGCGCGACGAGCGCACGCGCTCGCTCGATGGCGTCACGCAGTCGAAACGGCACCGCACCGGACGCGCGCGGTGCGAACTCGAGCGCGCGCCGCGCGATGGCGCGGATCCGTTCGAGACCTTCGTCGAGCAGATCGATATAGACCTTGTCCTGGCCGCTGATGCCCTTCTTTTTGAGTCGGTTGACAGCGTTGAGCATGCCGGCCAACGGGTTGTTGATCTCGTGCGCGATCCCCGCGGCCAGGGTGCCCAGCGCCGCGAGGCGCTGCGACAGGACCAGCTCGCGCTCGCGGCGGCGCGCGCGAGCCGTGGCCGCCTCGACGGCACACGCCAACTGGTCCTGATGCTCGTGGATCACGGTGCTCGCCCGATTGAAACCGCGTACGAGCGCAGTCACCTCGTGCGCACCACGCCGTTCGGGCAGCTGCCGACCGAGCTCGCCGAGTTCCAGAGCCGTCGCAGCCTCTGACAGCTCGACCAGCGGACCCAGCACCCAACGACTCATGCCGACGTAGGTGAATGCACTGAGCAGCAACACGCCGATACCGAGCGTCAACGCAAGCGGCACGACGGGCAACTCGAACTCGACCTGGCCGCGCGGGAGGAACCAGCCACCACCGACGACCCGCCCAGCCCCCGTTGCGATCGGGATGCAGTAGCCGCCGTGCACGAGTGTGGTCTCGCCCTTTTCCATGGCCTGGTAGACCCCATCGAGCACGGCTGTGCGCGGGAATGTCGCGGCGTCGCGATGCCATGCGCCGAGTGGATTGCACTGCGCAAAGAGACGCGGCTCGCTGCCGAGTCCCGACAGAATGTCGACGAGCACGGCATCTTCGCAGAGCACACCGAAGTTACCGAAGTCGAGGATGCCCTCGATGGTCAAGTCACCACGCTTGGCGACTTCCGCGAAGTTGCGCAGCGCATTCGGCATCTCCTTCTCGAACACCTCGCGCATGTGCGTCTCGGATTCCCTCCGGGCGCGCTCTTGTTCGGAGCGCAGCTGGAAGAACATGCCAACGAGCACCAATAGGTTGACGGCGATGATCGCCGTCAGGAGTCGAGATCTGAGCGACATCGAAGAGTGTCGGACTACCTCTGCATCTTCTGCATGAGTTTGAGCATCGGCGCCAAGAGCGCGATGACGATGAAGCCTACGAAGATCGCCAGGGCGACGATCAGGATCGGCTCGATGACCTTGAACACGACGTCGACCGTGCGATCGACCTCAATCTCGTAGCGATCCGCAATGCGAATGAGCATGCGATCCAGTTCACCGGTCTGCTCACCAACATCGACCATGTTGATGATCAGGTCGTCGAAGATGCCCGACTCGCCCATCGGCCGCGCGATCCCCTCGCCCTCGCGGATACTGTGCAGGATGCCCTCGATTGCATCCTCCAGCACGAGGTTGCGCACCGATGCCCGCACGATCTCGAGCGCCTCGAGATGCGGCACACCGCTCTCGACCAACGTGCCGAACGTGCGCGAGAACCGCGCGACGATGGTCTTGCGAATCAGCTGCCCGAACAACGGCAGACGCAACAGCGCCTTGTCACGGAACAATCGGTAGCCGCGTGCGCGCGAGCAGGCGACGCGGTGCGTGATGTACAATAGCGGAACCAAGATCGCCCACGCCCACCAGTAGTCGCGCACCATGTTGCTGATCGCAATCAGGAACTGCGTCATCGGTGGCAAGTCCTCGCCGATCATCTGCTGGAAGATCTGCTTGAACTTCGGGACGACGTAGATCATCACCGCGAGCACGACCAGCAAAGCGATCCCGATCACGACGACGGGGTAGGCGAGCGCGCCCTTGACCTTCGACTTGATCTGCTCGGCCTTCTCCATGAACACGGCGAGGCGCGCGAGGATCACGTCCTGAATACCGCCGGCTTCACCGGCGCGGACCATGTTCGTGTAGAGGTTGTCGAAGGTGCGAGGATACTTCCCGAGCGCCTCCGATAGCGGCGTGCCGCCCTCGACGTCCTCGGCGACGGCAGCCAGCGTTCGCTTGAGGGGGCCGGCCTTCAACTGCCCCTCGAGCACATAGAGGCTACGCACGACGGGAATACCAGCTTCCAGCAGGGTGGCGAACTGCGACGTGAAGTCCGCTAGCGCTGCGGGGCGCACCCTGCCACCGCCGCTTTTCTTGGTCGCAAACGTGGGACCACCGGACCCGCCACCGTCGACGGCCTTCTTGACCGCGGCAGGACGTTGCTGGGTTTGAACGGTCCGCTGGAGCTTCTTCGCCATGTGCGGACTCATCGTAACAGCGGGCAGGCCAAACCTCGTGCCCTCCAGACACTCGGTTCACTCCGCCTGCTATGTCACCGCCGCAATCCCCAGCCCTGCCCCGACGGCCAGCAGAAGCCACGGCCAAGCGATCGCCAACCAGCCTTGTTTCGGCACCGGTCGGGGCCAGGCCGTCGCCGCCTCGGCTTCGACCGGCTCAACGGTGGCGTCTTCTCCCGGCGCCTCGAGCAGTTCAAGCAGGACCACGGTCGCGTTGTCCTGTCCAGACAGCTGCTGAGCGCGCGTCAGCAGGTCCTCGACAGCCTCTTGCGCCACCGTGGCGCGGATCATGGCGACGAGTTCGTGCTCCGGCACGGCTGGCCAAAGGCCGTCCGTCACCCACAAAACGCGATCGCCGGGCAGGAGGTCGGCAGAGAACGTGTCCGGCTTTGGTCGTCGCTTGCCGACGCCGACAGCCTTCGTCAATCGATGCTCGTCGAGGCCCGCGTGGTGCAACTCGGTCAGCCGGTCGAGTCTGCCGGCGCGAAGCAGAAAGCACGCCGAGTCACCGACGTGCACCCCGTACAATCTGTGACCGATGACGTTGGCAGCCGTCAGAGTCGTCCCCATGCCGGCGAGCGTGCGGTCGCGTTTGGCCTCACGCTCGATCGAGTCGCATGCACACTCGAACGCAGCCGTGAGCCGAGCCGTCACGTCGGTATCGTCACCGTCGGTATTGAGCCACGAACTCAGCAAGGCGCGTAGCGCGAGGCGGCTCGCTTCGCCGCCGGCAGGTCCACCGCCCATGCCATCGGCGACAGCCAGCAAACGACCGTCGACCGCGAAGCGCGCGTCGTCCTCAGGCTCGTAGACGACATAGTCGTCCTGGTTGTCTTCCCGGACCGGCCCTTTCGCCGACCCGAAGGCGATGCGCACATCGCCGCGGACCCTCACGGCGAGATCCTGATCGTCGATGAGACGCGACGGCCAGCGACGTCTTGAACGATGACTCGCACCTCGCTTCCTCCGGGGAGGGCCGCGAGCGCGCCCACAAAACGGCGTTCACCACCCGGCCCCGACACGCCTCCGGACAACAACTCTTTGCGCAAGTTCCGCACGGTCGGGCCTTCGAGTTTGCGGCGCGTGCCGTCGAGCAGGCACTCCTCGACAACGACCTCTTGCAGGTCCTGACGCCCCACGACGACAGTGCGCAGCCCGTGATCCGGCAACTCCGACAGAGCGAGTTGCATCGGCAGCTGTTGCTGGATCGCGTTGAGCGTCTCCGGGTCCTTGAGGCGAGCGAGGAAACGAAGCAGCAATCGGCGGTCGGTCTCGGCGCGAACGTTCTCGACGATGGCCTCAGGGTCGTTGCCGACGAGTGTAGGGGGCCACACGATGCTGGTCAGGACGCCGAGGAAGTCGGTGCGGTTGACGAGCGCGAGATCCATGGTCCCAGGAACGAAAACCATGCCGGAGACGAGGGCCTGGCCGGTGTGCACGTCGAGCACCGACGCCTTGAGCCGTACGCGCGACTCGAAGCGGTGATCGGGGATGAACAAACCCAGGCCAACGGTCAGCCAAGCGACCGTCGAGATCGGCCACTGGCCAGTCCGGCCCTGCAACTCGACGGCGCCTTCGTCCAACCCATCGACGACGACGAGGAGGTCGGCGCCAGCGGCTTCGGCCAGCGCGCGCGCAGCGGACTGCGGGGTGGCACCCGACAGCGCGACGCGTTCGCGCGCCGACGGTGGATGGTTCGCCAGCACCAGCACACTGGTTGCAGCACGCCCGCGGCGCAGCAAACCAATGATCCGTTCGAACGGGATCGCCTCCTGCTGGCCGACCGTATAGGTGCGCGACCAGATGCGCTCGACGCCGGCCGTGTGTTTAGGCACGTGCCCCTGCTCCTGCCGCTCCACCGGATCGAGGAAGGCACCACCGCTGACGGCGATCCGAAACGGCAACGGCGGCAGCTGGGCAAGGCGGCTCTCGTCGAGTCCGATCGACAGGCAGCCTGATCCAAGAAGCACGAAGACGATCGAAAATCGGGTCAATCTCAACGCGCCCGCCTCGCTCGTCTGAGGAAGTCCTGGGTGCCAGCGACCCGGAAACCAATGACGCTGATGAGCGGCGACGCGGAGCCCGTCGTCGCGCCCACTCCGTCGCGACGCAAGCAAATGATCCGTTTGACACCGAGTAACCCTGGGCCAATGTGCGCCTGATCGCCGGTGTATCCATCGACGAGTGAATCGAGTGGATCACTCTCCCCGATGACCGGCTCGCCAAGACCGAGGCCCCGCACCTCGCCGCGGGCCGGTCCGCGACCGATGGAGACCTTCAGCAGATCACCCTTGCGTCGCGACTCGGCGAACTTTCGCTGCTGAGTGTGGCTACTGAACGACAGTCGCACAGCATCGCTCATTCCCACTGTCGGCAGGTCTTCGACCCACTCCCTGACACCGAAGTCGAGGCCGAACGCACGGTCGCTCTCAGGGCCAGGTGCGAAGTCACCGATCGCAGCGAGTTCTGCCGGGTTCGGTGGCCAGCGCGCGGCGTCCATTCGGCCAGCCTTGCTGCCGCGAGCACGCGCACCAAGAAAGAACGCCTGGAACCGCTTGCCGCCCAGTCCCGGCGGCGCGCGCAGACCGTTCAGTGGCGAGTCGCCAGCGGCAGGCTTGCGAATGGCAGCCCATTCGAGTTCGACGGCAAACGGCAGTCGGAACATCTGAGGATTACCAAGAGCACGCCAGCCGAGCCAACGCGCGAATGCCTGCGCCTGGTAGTAGTTGATACCGGTGACGGGCCGGTCGGGCGCAGCCTCGACGAGCTTCGCTAAGGTGCTCCCGCCGAAGACCCCGGTTTGCGGCGCGAGACCCTTCGTCGTGAAACGGTCCCTGCCGAGCGGATCCTCGGCGTGACCCAGCGTGCGCCACGGCAGCGCGCGCGACGCCAAAACGTGCGCCATGAACGCCGCATACTCCGTTCGCGTCACTTCACGCGCCGAGAGGAAGAAGTCACCGAGCCCTTCAACGCGCAACGGCGGCTCGGGGCGCACACTGCCAGCGACATGCGTTGCTGTCGACGGCGGTCCGAGTTCTATCACATCGTCCTTGTCGGGACCGAGGAACGGCACCATCTCGAGAGAGCGGATGCTCGGGCCCAACTTCGGTTCTAGCGAGCCGAGCGTGACGGCCCGAAGCAAACTACGCGTCGGCACGAACTCTACCTCGATCTTCCATTTCCGAAATGGGGTCAACAGATGGAAGGTCCGCTTCGACCGCTGCAACTGTCCAGGGAAGTCCGCAGCCGCCACATCGGTCCACTTGCACAAGCGCTGCACGTCGGCGAACAGGAGCGGAATGCGGCAGATCGTCCCGTCGCCGACAGCCTTGTACGTGCCCGGGAACGCTCGGTCGAGTTCTCGCAATGCAACCTCGGCGCCAGCGGGGAACTTCAGGTCGTCGCGCAGACTCACGACCGCGAGTTGGCCGTATTCGACGAGCACCGGCAACACTTCCGGTCGCGTCTTGTCGTGCACGAAGGATGCGATCACGACCGCGCGTTGGCCTTCCACCAAGACTTCACGTGATTCAGGATTCTGCGCCAGGTCTTCGATCGGTCGACCCAGCACGTCCCGGAGCTCCAGCGCAATCCGGTTGTGTCGGTTGCCTAGTGGGATTCTCAGATCGGCAAGGCTGCCGAGGCTGTCGATCGGCGCGAGCGGACCGACAGCCACCCAGCTCTGCCCTTCGTGTTCGACCCAAAGGCGACCAACCGCAGCAGCGTGTTCCGGGATCGAAAGCCGCAGGCCAGACGTCACCCGTGCGTAGTCGCCGTCCTGCTCGACCACGACACCCTGTTCGCCGGTGAGTCTCAGCGCCGACGGCGCTTGACCAGCCGAGAACAGAGCCGCCGGCTCAACACCAACACGCTTCGCCAGACAGATGACACGCAACGAACTCTTGCTCTCGATCTCCGTTCCACCGCGAGTGTGGCGCACCTCGAGCGTCGCGTCAGCGGCTGCCCCGATAGGGCCGATCACGATCGAACACTTGCCCGAACTGCTCTTCCATGTCGTCCATACGTGGCCGCCCCTGGACACCGCTTTCGGTTCGTAGGCCTGGTTGCATGTGTAGCCGAGCAACACGCGTTGATCCGCGGGCACGTAGAGCACGTCGGTACCGCCGCGCAAAGTCAACTGAGCCTTCGAGTCGTCGCAGACGAAGACCGGGTTCAATGACAGGCTACGGAACTCGAGATGGACCGGATACGCAGCCCGGTTGCCCGCTTCGTCCATCAGCAGGAAGCGAAGGGCCGCCCTGCCATTGGACTTCGGCACCGTCATCCGCACGCAGATCGAATCGGGCAGATCGAGTTCGTGGAGACGCTCACAGTCCAATGGCTGTTCTGGATCGAGGCCGGTCTGGTAGGCGAGCACCGTGTGCTTGCCACGCAACTCGCCGTCGAGCTCGAGTCGCAAATCACACTTGCCGCCTTCCACTCGGATCTCCGACTCGCCCTCCAGGCTGCGCACCCGTCGGATGCGAGGGATGAACAGGTCGGCACGTTCGAATACCAGTCGCCTGAACTCCTCACGGCCCGCGCTGTCGACGACAGTGCAATCGAGGTGCGCCTGGCCGAGGTTATCGAGGGCGTTACCGCGAGCTCCCTTGAGTAACTCCTTGCCGATCGGAATCTGTAAGCCACCGTCCGGAATCGGGGACTCGACGTGAGCCAGGACTTGTTCTTCGCCAATGCGCAATAGCCGGAGTCGCACGTGCTTGAGGCGAGTGTCGTCGCTGGCGCGGATCGTCAAGGTGGAATCGACGTGCAAGGTGCCGGCGGGAAGCACCTTGACCTCCTCGAACACTGGACGCTCGACATCGACGAACAGTCGTGCGTAGGCAAGGACGCGGTTCGTCGGCGAATGGAAGAAGTTGAGAGTGACGCCGGCCGCGGTCGCCGTGCATTCCTCGAGCACCGACACCCACTTGGCACCGTCGAGATGAACGAGCCCTCCGGCGACCCGACCCAGTTCAAATTGCGAGAAGCGTTGCTCACCACCGACATAGCCGCGCACGGAGAGTTCACCGCTCCCGAGGCCGCTGGCATTCAACCGAACCTCGCGCAGGTCCTCCTTCTTCAGATACTCGGCGCTACTGGGCGCGCGATCGCTGCGCAAGTGTAGCTTGCTCGCACCGTACGACTGCAGCGTCGGCAGCACTCGCTCCGCGAACCCCGTGAGAAACATCGTCGCACCGGCGATGAAAATGAGCACTGACACAACCATGAATGCCAGCGGTGTCGGCCGACTGCCGCGTTGGATCAACTCCCGCACGTGCGCGACGTTGTGCGGGCGCACGTCGGGGTCCTTCTCCAGCAGCGCGCGCAGCAGTCGCGCTAGCCGCCGCGGCACACCGCTACCCGCGAGCGACGCTGGCGGTTCCTCGAGCACTTGGTGGACGCGGTCCTCGAGCGCGCCGCCACCGTGCGGCAATCGTCCGGTTGCGGCCAGGTAGCCGAGCACACCCAGCGAATACAGATCGGCGCGCACGTCGCCCGACCCACCGGCGAGAATTTCCGGCGCCGTAAACGGCGGGTTGATCCAGAAGCCGGGGTTACCGTGGTCCTGACGCGGGTGGTCGCGACCTTGATCTTCGCTCGATTGTCCGGCCGCGAACTGAGCGATGCCGAAATCGAGCACCTTGACCTGGAAGCCATCACCGCGCATTTCGACCATGACATTGCGCGGTGACAGATCGCGATGCACGATCCCCGCTGCAGCCGACTCGGCGAGTGCATCGCACAGCTGCCGCATGAGCTCGACGACCGTCGCCGCGTCGAGCCGCCCGCTGGCGCGCACCCACTCCTCGAGCGTCACCCCATCGACGAGCTCCATGGCGTAGAACACCGACCCTTCCGGTGTCTCGCCGACATCCATGACGCGGGCAACCTGCTCACTACGCAATAGAGATGCCTTGCGGGCCTCGGCAATCAGTGTGTGCCGGAAGTCCTCACGCCGCGCAAAGCGCGGATGCAGGATCTTGAGCGCCACCGGCTGCAGCGACAGCTCGTGCACCGCGCGATACACGGTTCCCATGCCGCCCTTACCGAGCACCCCGGTAATCCGGTACTTGCCGCCAACCAACAAGCCGATCCACGGGCTCGCAACCGGCTCCGCTTCCCGCGTCGGCCAGGCGACCTCGTCCGCCCCAACCAGCGGAACGTCACACGTTCCGCACCGCTCGAGGCGGGTCGAGGTGAAGCCTTCGCAGACCGGGCAGACCAACATCAGACCTCCAGCGTAACCGCGGGGGGAGCAAACCTCGTGCCCTGCGGGCACTCGTTCGCGCCGACGACGCCTACGTCGACAATCTCGACGACGTTCGCGCCCACGTTCGCTCGTAGGCAACGGCAGAACACCTCCACCTGGGCCCTGCCCGCGGCCTCGCCCCCATACCATCAAGTTCGGTCATCGAGCCGGGGGCGCCACCTCGCTGATCACGGCGCCGTGTTGGTCGCTCATGACGAGGACGGCGAAGCGCTCGGCGTTGCCAGCGCCCTTCGCGGACAGCGAGGCGTAGTCGAAGCGTCCGCGAAGGTCGGTGTAGCCGTCCTTGTAGAAGCGGACCTTGCCACCCGGCATTCTGGCGAAGACCTTGACGTAGACCGTCCGCAGCGGCTTGCCGGTCGTCTCGTGCCCGACCTTGATCTGGCCGTAGTTCTCCATCCATTGCACGGCTAGCGAGTTCGCGTAGTAGGCCTGGCGTCGCACGATGCCGCCGCCGCGGACCTCGATCAGCACGTTGGAGCTGGAGAACTGCTGCGGCAGGTCGAAGACCAACTCGCCCTGGTCCGCCGCCAACTCGCGGACCTCACTGCGATTCGGACGAATGTAGGCGAACGATCCGGAGCCCTGCTGCACGAACGGAGTCGTCGAGAACAGGAACTCGACATCCATCTCGTAGTAGCGCACCTCGCAGTTCTTCAGGTTGCGGTAACGCACGGTCACGCGGCGCGCTTCGACCCCGAGTTCGAGCGTGGGCTCGGCAGCCGCGAGCTTGGTCTGTCGCTGCGTGCGGTCGGCCGGATCGCCCTGCGCAACGTCCTTGCCCTCGGCTTCGTCAAGCTGGTTGCGCACGTCGGCAAATCGCTTCTGCCAGCGCCCCACCGGGTAGTCGAGGTAGCGCTCGGCGATCGCACGTGCGACCGTTGTGCCTTCGCTGAAGAAGTCGAGGTAGGCCTTCATGTAGTCGTGCTGCACACGCATCGGCAGCCGGTCCGGGCGAACCTGGGCGAAGCTCTGTAGCGCATCTGCGATGCGATCCTGCACCAGCATGTAGTACGTGATGCTCATCCAATCCGCATCGTCGAGCGCAGGCCGCTGACCGAGCACCTCCAGCAACGCCAGGTATTGACGGGCCAGATGCTCATTGAGGATCTCACGCCGCTTGCCGAAGCGGTGCGCCCGAGCGTTGAACAACGGGTCGTAGTCGATGTGCTGGTAGGTGTGCCGGATCACGGGATCGATGATCACCAGCGGCGATTCGAGCGCCTTGCCACAAGCCGCGAGGAAGCGATCGCGGTGACGCAGATACTCGCGTACCGTGGGGGCATCGCCGTGGCGGATGCCATAAGACCAAAGCACGGGTGAGTAGACGTGCCGCTTGCGCAGTCGGTCGATGACCTTGTCGAACATCGTTCGGTCGCGCATGCGCCAGGCGATCAGACCGAGGTCGGTGCGTTGCAAGTTGACGGCGTCGACATGGGCCAAGACGTCGGCCTCGGTGCCGTTCTGAGAAACGAATGCCCAGGACTTCGTGTCGACGTTGCTCGGCTCGGGCACGACCCGGAGTAACCGAGCAGGCGCGAACGCGACCAACTTGCCGCCACTCGCCACGTGCACCGGATAATGCGGCATCTCGCCCGCGGCAGGGAAGTAGAACGCGTACTCGATCGACGAGGTCGCATAGGCGCCGAGCGCGACTCGCTTACCCTTGGTGAAGAAGCCGCCGTTGACGGGAACCGCGCCCTGCGGGATCTGCAGCAAGAGTTCCAGCTCACGCGGCATCGATGACGGGTTGGTCACGACGACCCTGCACCCGTACGCAACGTCGATCAGGAACTCGTCCGTCACGTAGGCCTCGAAGCGCTGCTTGCCCTCGTAGCGATACGGCTCATCGAGGCGGTAGATGTTCTGGCTGACCAGGATCGGCGAGTCGCCTGCCACCATCCCTGTGGTCTTGACCAGTTCCTTGCGGACCAACAGCAGCGGGCTGCCTGCCCGCAGCGTCAACTCCTCGCCCTCGATGTCGGAGCCATGCTCACCGGGCTTGAACGGCAGGTCCAGCACGGACAATGCGAGCATCATCTCGGCGAAGTTGCCGGTCGCTTCCGCCACGTGCGTCGACACGAAGGGCTCGGCCGCGGGCGCTAGCGCGAAGTCGCGCCAGAACGCGTCAACTTCGATCAGGTCGGCACGATGCTCGTGAATGCGCCGGTGCCAGTAGTTGTGCTCCACGTGCGGACGCGTCGGATCCGGAGTGCGGTACAGTTCCCGATTGGATCGCCGCCTGCGCAGGTCGGCAACGCGGTCCTTCTTGGCGTCGAGAACTTCGCTATCGACCAGCACCGGCTCTTCTTCCATCTCCTCTTCTTCTTCCACATTCTCCTCTACGCTGACCGCACCCGTCTGAGGCTGTCCAGCCCTACGGCTCTTCCGGACGCTCCTGCCCTTGGACGGGGGCGTTCTCCGGCGCCCTGAGGCCTGCGGCGCTGCCTCCTTGGCGTGCTCAGACGGCTTAAGGACCTCCGCGAGCTTCTGCTCCACCTTGTCGGGACCATCGAGCGCCCCACTCTTCAGCGCACTGCCAAACAGCCGCGTCAAGAGCTCTGGGTCGCGAGGCTTGAGTTCGAAGAGCTCCCCGACGTGGCGCTGAATCGTCGACGCCTCACCGGCGAGGCGCTTGGCCAGGAGAATCCGTTCGACGATGTTCAGACGACCAAACGCCCACGGCTCCAGGTAGTGCCGCAGATCAGCGCCAAGCAGCCACTCGTCCAGGAACGTCTGGTGCGCCTTGTTGCTCAGATGAGGGCGTACGACCTGCGCGAAGAACTCAGGGTCCTTCTCGTGCAGGAAGAAGTGTAGTTCGTGGCAGGCGTGTTCGTCATAGAGCGCTCGCTTCTCCTCGAGCTTCAGCTCCGGCCAAAGCAGAACGAACGCGAACTTGGCCAGATCGCCGTTGCCGGTCAGGGATGCGAACAGGCGATAGACCTTGGACAAGGAGTCGTAGGTCTCCATCTCTACCGTCGTGATGTCCTTCACGACCGCACGACCGTCCTTGGGGACGAACTCGATCCGGCGTCGCTCGGTGACGTGCGTCTTGCCATCGAGTGCACGCGCCAGCTCGCGACCCCGCGGCGTGAGCGTCTGCTCAGGGCGAGTGGCTGTCAGGTACACCGTTTCTTCCGCATCGACGGCGAGCACGTGGACGTGCTGACCGTTACCGAGGTCCTTCAGCGGAACGCGCACGATGCCCTCCGCATCCGGCCGCAGGTTGGCGAGCATCCTGGCTGGTGCCGGCAGGAACTCGAGGTTGGCGAAGGTGCCGGGTGCAGGCCCGGTCACCCCGCCAGGAGCCGCGCCTCCGCCAACGGCACCGCGGCGACTGCGACCGCGGCCGCCGAACTTGCTACTGGCGCCACCGCCGAAACCGAGCCTCGTCAGGGCCTCTTCGTCGAGCGCCCACGGATTCAGGATCAGACCGGGCCGCTTGAGCATGTTGCCCGGGTACTTCTTCGCGAACCGACGATCGAGGATGTAGCGGTACTCGTCACCGATCTCGCGCCCCGAGTGATAGAACGACTCCGCGTGCTCCATGGCAACCACACCGAGCCCCGGCCGCCGCGCAACCGCTAGCCCGGTGAACGGGTCGAAAGGCGGCAGATAGCGCGTCGCGACGACATGGACACGAGCTTCCTTGCCGGCATTCACCAGTCGAATCAGCAGGTCATCGCCGCCGACGTCGACACTGGCGATGTGGATCGGCTTCCGCGCACCTGCCTCCAACATCCGGTGGCGACCGACCGCCCACTGCGCGCGCCGCTTGCCCGAAGTGACCCGCACTTTGATCTCCCGCTCGGCCTCCTTGAGCCAGAGGCTGTAGTCGCCGGCCGGAAGACCGCGCAGCTCGACAAAACCCTCCGCGAGAACGACGTGCTCGAAGGCGTCCCGTACGAACTGGCCGCTGCGGTGTTGCAGCAGCGAGATTGCGGTCCGCGACGCGGTGCGCTCGTCGCCGAGGTAGGGCACACGTAGCGTCTCACCAGCGACCGCGTGAAGATTCGCCGGATACGTTCTCTTCGCGCGCCTGAGCGACCAGAAGCCGACGCTCTTTGGTAGCCCTGATGCCTGAACCCACCCGATCCCCGCCAACGCACCCAGACGGATGCGCCCCTTCGCGTCGGTCTTGAGCGATACGGTGAACGGGTCCGTGTAGTCACGGTGCCTGAGCACGAGACTTACGGCGCGCCCCGGCTTCGCCTCACCGCTCTTGCCGAGCACGTCCAGCACATAGCCATCCGCGTTGCGCCCCAGGAGGGGGCAAGCGGTCAGTGGCGTCCTGTCGATCTCGTTGACCTTGAAGCGATGCACCCGGGTCGTCAGGTCGAGCCTCTGGTTGCGGCTCAAGCTTTTGACCCGTCCACGCAACGTGACGACCAACTCGGCCAGCCCCTCTGGAACCTGGATCTCGTGCACGGATTCCCGATCGGCGGCCAACTTGACGCCACGCACATTCAGCGTCGAATCGACACCGTCGCGATCGCGAGCGCGAATCGCGAGCACCGGGTCCTGCAACAACTGCAGACTGACCGGTCGGCCGTTCAGATCGAGCGCAGGACGAACCAGAATGCGCGATCGTCGCCCCGCCAGCAGCGACTCACGATCGAGGTGGATACCAGCTCGAAGCGTGTAGACCTCGGCGCTGTGGTAGAAGGTCGTCAGCGTCGAGAGACCGCCGTGTTGCAGGATGACGGACCGCCTGCCCGGCTTCGTCGAGTATGGCAGAACGATCTCCCCGTTGGCGTCAGCCTCGGCCTGGTAGGTCTTGCCGCCGAACCAAATGGACGCCTTGCTGACGGCAGCACCTGTCTCGTCACGAACGGTGAACACGTGTCCGGCGCTGCCGAGGCGCTCGGTGTACTGCAAGCGCCCCTTATGAATCACGGCGCGACTGGACAGCCCGTTACCGATCAACTCGACGACCCATACGCCCGCGCCTTTCAGCTGTGGCAGGTCGAAGCTCCTGCGCACTCGCCGCAGTGCGGCGTCGGTGTACTCACGCGTGAGTTCATGGTTGGCAATCAGGCCGTCCAGGTTGATCGACGTATCCACATCCCGCCCGGTGCCGCGGAAGTAGTTGAAGGTGTTGATCTCGAAGATCTTCACGAGCAGCTTGTCGACGTTCTTGATATCGACGGTGAGGCTGACAGCGTCATCCGCGCCAAAGAAGCGGCGCTGTGTCGGCGCGAATTCGATCTCGACTCGCTGCCGCAGCTTTTCGTAATAGGACGGGTCATCGAGCAGGGAGTACCACCGCTCCATGTCGCCGACGCCGCGCAGGATCTTGGTCTCGGCGAAGAGGCGGCGCAGGTAGTCTTCACGAACGGTCTCGGCGTAGGTCGCATACGAGTCGGCCTCGGCGAAGAAGTGCATCAAGTACGCGCGAACCAACGGCTCGTCGTTGCCGACTGGCTTCAGGCCAGTCGCGAACTTGCGGCCGACCTGTACCATCTCGCCAGAGCCGCGGTGACGCCGCACGAAGATCGGGTTGCTATAGGAAGCGTTCCTCGGCAGACGCAGGTAGGTGACCAGACGATCCCGATCGGGCGTGCCAGCCGCGCGATCGTGCTGCAACCGGCGGTAGAGCACGTGTGCCTTCAACGAGTTGTGGGCGGACGCGAGCCGGCCGGTGAACGCCTCGAGCCTGGCCAGGTATGCAAGCCGCGCCGCCGCATCATGCTGCCAATCCACGTCCGCACTCGGCGCGAGACGGCGCAGGTAGGCATCCACGTAAGCCCGTTCATTCAGGAGCGCCGGTCGCAGGCGCGCACACTCGTCCAACTGCGCGAGCAGCAGCCGCTTGTGGATCCCCAAGGAGCCGAAGCCACGGCTGCGGCGGTGCTTCAAGTTGCGCACGATGAGGGACGGCAGGTTGGCTACGTCCGGCCGCCGCAAGCGCGACAGCAAGCTCAGTAAGAGATCGTCATCGAGGCCGGTGGCCAGCAGGGCTTCGAACGCTGACGGGCGAAATCCGCCCACCGTGTTGCGGTGCTTCTGTAGTGCACGGCGCGTGAACGCCGCCAGCGAGATCAGGTCCTGGTCCAGGCGCGTCGGCAGATCTCTCTTGGCGCCGCTCACCTTCCTCGCGTGGTCGAAGCGCAGCCCGAGACGCTGCTGCAGGAACTGCAGCGTCGCCGCTGGCTCCTTGTCGAAGGTCAAAAGCGCCTGCCGGTTCTCGATCCGGATGACCCGCTGCGTTCGGCCGTGCCGCTGGATCCAGGCTTTCAGCAGCGGCTGCACCTTTTCGAAGGCACCGGCGTCCTGGCTGTGCAGGCAATGGTAGTAGTAATAGTCCGGCGTGCCGGGAATCAGCTCCCCAAGGACCTTGGCCCGATCCGGGGCCAGCGCCCAGTCCTCGGCGAAGCCGATCGGTGTCCCCTGAGCCCGGGACTCGGTCCCGAGGCAGACAGCGGTCAGGGCCGCTAGGAAGAACGCTGTGAAGGCTCGCTGCATCGGACTCTCGTGGTTCGGGTTCGGGACGACCGGGCGGCGCCCGGCGTGGCTCCATATTACCGGGGCCAGGAGCGTCAACGCAGCCGGGCCTGTCCGGTTTGGAACGTGGAGATAGACTCCATCCGCGCAGCAAGTTCCCGCCCCCGTCGAGGGTGCGGCGCTCGATGAAGCGCCGCGGCTCTGTGCCGGGATGACACGACGTGGCCGCGAGGTTTGACCAGCCAGCGGGCGGACGACCCTATAGTCCCTCGCGGTGAGCAGGAGCACGGCGACAAGACTGGTCTTGGCGGGCACCATCGCGGTCGTCGTCTTCCTCGGCTGGCGCGAACTCTGGTTCAGCTGCGATGATGCGTTCATCGCGTATCGCTACGCCAGCAACAGCGTGCTCGAGCACGGCATGGTCTGGAACCCGCCTCCCTTCCAACCGGTCGAGGGCTACACGCAGTTTCTCTGGATCGTCCTACTGAGCCTCGTGTGGAGCCTGACCGGCATCGAGCCACCGGATTGTGCGACAGAGATCTCGCTGCTGTTCGGCTACGCGACACTGCTGGTCGGCTGGCGGATGGCCGTGCGGCTGCACCTGGCCCCGAGAGTCGAACGCGCCCGGACTGCAATCGTGGTCCTCGTTATCGTTGGGTTGGCGACGAGCCGCGTCTTCCTCACATGGTTGAGCTTCGGCCTCGAAGCTTCGATGTTCACCTTCCTCTTGGCGTGGTGGATCTGGTTCGCGACAACCGCGCGCACAGCCCGCGGCGGGCGCTGGGTGTTCGGCCTGGCAAGCACAGCGACGGCTGCAGCACTGACGCGAATGGATGGATGGTTGTGCGTGCTGGCGACCTTGCTGCTGCTGCTGCAGTACCTGCTCGTCGATGAGCGTGCCCGTCGCACACGGCTCGTCGTACTGCTCTGCGCAACCCCACTGCTCGCCATTCCGGCGCACCTTCTGTGGCGCGTGTCGTTCTATGGCGAATGGTTGCCCAACACCTATCACGCCAAGGTCACCGGCTGGTGGCCGGAGAGCGGACTGCGCTACCTGGCGAGCTTCGTGGTCGAGAACGGCGTCTGGGTCTGGCTGTTGCTCGCAGCCGGGTGGGCAGTGCGCGAGGTGATCGCCGGCCACCTGCGGCCACGCTGGCTCGTGCGCGAGCATGCCGGCGCGATCCTCGCGGTCGGCGTCGTGGTCGCGCACGCGCTCTTCTATACGGTCAAGGTCGGCGGCGACATGTTCGAGTATCGGGTCTACAGCCACCTGCCGCTGCTGCTGCTCGTGTCCGGTGCGTGGATGGCGGCGCGCCTCGTGCCGCGACCGGTGCCCGCCATCGCTGCTCTTGCGCTCCTCGTCTTCGCGTCGTGGCCGATTGCGTGGCTGCACCACCTCGACGGCAACAAGTTGGTCGATCGGATGCCGCGCCTGGTCCGACCACTGCTCACCGAGTTTGCCGAGTGGCAGCGGTGGCTCAACACCCGCATGGTCTGTCAGCGACGCGACGCACACAACGGCTTCCTGCGTCACCAGATCGAGGTTCATCCAAAGCGGATCGACGGAGCCAAGGTGTCGAGCGAAGGACGACCGGTGTACGTCGCGACCGCCGCGGGAGTCGCCGGTTGGTCCATGCCCCACGTCGCGCTCATCGACCACTTCGGCCTCAACGACTGGGTCGTCGCACGCCATCCGGTGACGACCTTGAGCGAGAAGCAGGCCGAGCAAGCGGAGAGCCGACGCACACTGTTCGGCCTAGACAAGAACAACGACGGCAAGCTAGGGCTCGACGAAATCCCGGAACTGCTTGTTCGCTGGCTTCCCCAGGTGGCGCGTTACCCCGACCATTGGGACAACGCGGCGCGCCTTTTCCTGCAGGCTCGGGACAAGAATGGCGATGGCGGCCTCGACGCCGAAGAAGTGCTGCCGGCGGCGGGATTCCGCCAACGCCTCATGGGCCACGAGCGCGCGCCGCCGCCCGGCTACGTCGAGGGATTCCGGCCGAACGTGTTCATCGAGAACCGCAAGATCCGCGTCGAACAGCGCCAACCGCCACTCACCGACTCGGACATCATCGAGTGGGAGAAGCAGTGGCGCCGACGGAAGTAGCGCTGCCCACCCAGGCAGGCATGACGGCCCGATGAGCGAAGCCTCCGACCTGTTCGACATCGCCGTCCTCAGCCAGCATCAGGAGTCGAGCGCGCCCGGCTTCTTCGTCGCCTCCGAGACCGCCTCAGGCAAGAAGGCGGTCACTCCGGCAAGAAGAACGAGTAGCCAGTAACCTGAAAGACACCCTTCTTGGTGGCCGGCATCGTCTCAAGTTCGTCGACTGGGTCCAGCTTCAACGTCTCGCGCACGTCGTCCGGTTCGAAGCGCTCGGCGAGAACGCGCGCCTCGTCGACGTCGTCGGCGATGACGAAATAGGTCGTATGGAAGCCCGGCGCCGGCTGCCCCTCCTCCAGTGGCTCGGGCCACTGGCCCTGGTAGAGCAGCAGGTACATGCGCGGCGCGTCGCTGGACAGACGCTCGACATCGCGGATCAAGCCGAAGGCACTGAACGAGCACCGATCGATCGCAAGCGCCTCCTGCGCGCAGGACAGCGCAGCGTCATCGTCTTCGTCGTGCTCAAGAGCGATCTCGCCTAGGACGACATGTAGCTCCGCCAACATCGGGTCCCACTCGTTACTCGCCAAATCAGCGAGAGCTTCGGTGCCGATACGACGACCGCCCTCGACCGAGCCGACATCCACGTAGGCGCGAGCCAACGCCGCTCTGCCAATCGGGTCGGGCAAGTCGGCGGGCACGACCTGCACCAACTCCGCGACGGCCGCCGCCTCGTCCCCGGCCCGCTGCAGCGCGATCCCACGATTCATGCGCACCATCGACACGTTGGCGCCTTCACTCTGCAACGCCCTGTCGTAGGCCTCCTGCGCCTGATCGAAGAGCTCTTCGCCCGACCGCAAGTTGCCGAGCAAGTGCCACAACTCCCAGACGCCGGGCGCGACCACCACCCCCTCTTCGAGCACTGCGATCGCCCGCTCGACGTCTCCGTCGGCCTCGTAGGCCAACGCCAGCAACTCGAAGCTCGCGCTATGCCGCCGCTCCTTCAGCTCGAGTCCCGCGTCGATCGCAGCCTCCGTGTCGCGCGCTGCCAACGCAGCAAAACCACGCTCAACCAGCTCGTCGACAGCCTCATCACCCATCACACCTCCACTCCGGTGTCCGCGCTCGAAGCAAGTCCAGCTCCCTTAGGGCACGGGTTTACCCCCCCCTACAGCGTTTCCCTCAGCACTTCTTCCACCGTCGTCACGCCGTCATAGATCGCCAACAGCCCCGACTCCCGCAGCGTCCGCATCCCGTCCGCCTTCGCCTGTTCGCGCAGTCGCGCGGTCGGCGACAGATCCAGCATCAGGCGCTTCTGCGCCTCGGTGATCTGCATGAACTCGAAGATCGCGCAGCGACCGCGGAAGCCGGTGTGGTTGCAACGCTCGCAGCCCTGGCCATAAGCGAACGCCTTGCCGACGACCTCTGCCTTCTTGAGGTCGAGCTCCATCAGCACACGCTCGTCCGGCTCATAGAACGTCCTGCACTCTTTACAGACACGGCGCACGAGACGCTGCGCGACCACGAGTTCGAGCGTGGCGGTCAACAAGTACGCCTCGACGCCGATGTCGAGCAAGCGAGTGATCGCCGACGGCGCGTCGTTGGTGTGCACGGTCGAGAACACCACGTGACCTGTGAGGCTCGCTTCGATCGCTGTGCGTGCGGTCTCCTCGTCGCGGATCTCGCCGACCAGGATTTTGTCGGGGTCCTGGCGCAGGATCGTGCGCAACACCTTCGCATAGGTGACGCCGATCTCTTCGTTGACCGGCACCTGCACGATGCCTTCGAGGTCGTACTCGACCGGGTCCTCGGTCGTGATGATCTTGACCTCTTCGCGGTTGGCCGCGTTGAGTGCGGCGTAGAGCGTCGTCGTCTTGCCCGACCCTGTCGGCCCGGTCACGAGCACGATGCCATGCGGCAAGGTGAGCATGCGCTCCATGATGCGACGCTCGTCGTCACGCAGCCCGATGTTGCCTAAATCGAGCGCTACGACGGAACGGTCGAGCACACGCATGACGCACGACTCGCCAGCCATGGTCGGCAGCGTCGACACGCGCAGATCGATCGAGCGGCCACCAACGGTCAGCTCGATGCGCCCGTCCTGCGGCAACCTCGTCTCGGCGATGTCGAGGTCGGCCATGACCTTGACGCGCGAGATCAACGCGACCGCGAGGTGCTTCGGCGGTGCCTTGAGGTCGTAGAGAATGCCGTCAACGCGGTAGCGGATCTTGAAGTCGTCCTCGAAGGGCTCGAGGTGAACGTCGGACGCCTGGTCACGGACGGCCTGGTAGAGGATGAAGTTCAAGAGCTTGACGACCGGCGCCGCCTGCGCCATCGCCGCAGTGTCCTCGAGATCGACCTTGCCAGAAGACTTGGCGAGTTCCTCGACGGCTTCATCAATGGCCGCGCTCTTGGGCCCGCCTTGGTCGGCGCCGTATGCGGCCGCGATCCCGGTGCGCAAGGCTTCCTCCTCGACCACGGCCAGCTTGATCGGCATGCCAGCCGTGAACGACAGGTCGAGCAGCATCTGCCCATTGAGCGGATCCGAGAGTGCGACCAGGAGTTCGCCGCCCTCGATTCGCAACGGCAAGCCGCCGAACACGCGCGCCGAAGAGGCGTCGACCTTGGCCAAGGCATCGGGCTGCGGCACGAGTTCCGCGGATGGGACGTGCACCATCCCGGCTTGCACCGCCAGAGCCTCGGCTAGCTTCTCGCCATCGATGTGACCGGCTTGCGCGAGGATCTCGCCGATGCGCTTGCCCGTGCCCTCCTGGATGGTCAGGGCTTCCTGGATCATGCCCTCGTGGATGTAGCCGAGCTCCTTCAGAACTTGGCCAAGCATCTTGCGTGCGGCCACCTACTCAGCCCTCACCGAGGAGACGCTTCTCCATTTCGCGCGGCTCTTGCGACGCCTCGATGGCGACCTTGGGTGTGATCTTGCCGTCCTCGACGAGTTCGCGCAGGTAGTCGTCGAGGGTCACCATGCCTTGGCGCTTGCTGGTCTGAATCGCCGAGTTGATCTTGAACGTCTCGGCCTTGCGGATGTGGTTCTCGATCGCCGAGTTCATGTACATGATCTCGAAAGCAGCGATGCGCCCCTTCCGGTCGGCCCGCGGCAGCAGCACCTGCGAGAGCACGGCGACGATCGACACAGCGAGCTGGGCGCGGATCTGCTCCTGCTGGTTAGTGGGGTATTGATCGATGATACGGTCGACGGTGCGCGCCGAACCCGTCGTGTGCAAAGTGCCAAACACCAGGTGTCCGGTTTCCGCCGCGGTGATCGCCGCCGAAGTCGTCTCGAGGTCACGCATTTCGCCGAGCAAAATCACGTCGGGATCCTGGCGCAGTACACGGCGCATCGCTTCGCTGAAGGACGGCACATCGTTGCCGGCTTCGCGCTGGATGACGTTGGCCTTCTGGTGGTGGTGGTAGAACTCGATCGGGTCCTCGATCGTCACGATGTGGCAATCGCGGTTCCGGTTGATCCAGTCGATCATGGTCGCGAGCGTCGTCGTCTTGCCCGAACCGGTCGGGCCAGTGACGAGCACGAGCCCGCGCGGTCGCGACAGCAGGTCGACGACCGCGTCGGGCAGCCCGATCTCGTCGAAGGTCATGAGCTGGGTCGGGATCAGACGCATGATCAGGCCGAAGGCGTTCTTTTGCCGCAGGGCGCTGACGCGGAAGCGTCCCTTGTCCTGGAACGCGTAGCCGAAGTCGGTCGTGCCGGTCTCGAGCAACTCGGCGAGGTTGCGCTCGGGCGTGAACTGACGGACGAGGCTCTCGGTGTCCTCGGCGGTCAGTATCTCGCCGGTCTCGACCTCGGTGAGGCCACCGTGGATCCGCAGCACGGGTCTTCTCCCGACTTGGAGGTGCAGGTCGGACGCGGACTGTTGGACGGTAGCGCCCATCAACTCGAAGATGTCTGGCATGCACTGTCGAGCCTACAACATGCGGCCCATGGCCGTGAGGCTCGTCCGCCTGACTACGGCGTTGCCTGCGCACGGAAGGCGCGCCAAGCGCACTTCGGCCACGACCAACCCTGCCAGACAACTTCGAGGGGGCCGGGAGCGAGAAGCAGGCCCTGTAGTCGTTTCGCTCAGCGCACGCGTTTGATGATGTGGTAGCCGAACGGGCTGCTCGTTTGGTTGTAGTTCGACACGCCGTAGTCACCAACGTCGAGGCGCCAGCCGACGTCGCCAAAAGCCGCCACCATGCCAGAGCGCGGCTGTGCGCCCGGAGGCGCCTCGCCGCCCTTCTTGGGGTCGTGCATCGTGTAGCTGCCGCCGTTCTTCGAGCCGGGGTCCTTGCTGTGCTCTTTCATCAGCGCGATGAAGTCCCCGTCGTCCTTGATGCGAGCCAAGAGGTCGGCAGCCAGCGCCTTCGCCGCTTGCTGACTGAGCCCGTCCTGCATCCGCTGCGACTTGACGGCGACGAGGATGTGCTGCACTTCGATCACGGGCGCGGAACGCTCGGTGCGCGAGGACACTTGCATCATCGAACGCTCAAGCGCGATGAGGTTCTCTTGGGCGCTGCCTTCACAAGCCGGCAGATGGAGGGCCGCCAGGAGAACGATTGCCAAAGGAGTAAGTCGCTTCACGCCAGCATGATAGCCAACGCACCGCGGCAGACGAGCCTACTTCGAGGCGACGACACGCAGCACCTCGTCGACCGACGTCTGGCCATCGATCACCTTGCGCGCGCCATCGTGGACGAGCGACTTCATGCCGATCGAACTCTCCGCGTAGCCGCGGATCTTCAGCGTCGGCTCGCGCCGGAAGGTCATCTCACGGATCTCGTCGTCCATGACCATCAACTCGAAGATCCCACGCCGGCCGCGATAGCCATTGCCACCGCAGGCCTCGCAACCGAAGGCCTCGTAGAGCGTGACGCCGCTGACCTGTTCCGGTGTCAGCCCGATCTGCCGCAGCTCGCTCACCTCTGGCTCGTGTGGCTTCTTGCAGTTCGGACACAGCATGCGCAACAGCCGCTGAGCGAGGACGGCCTGGATACTCGCGGCGACGAGGAAGGGCTTAACGCCCATGTCGATCAACCGCGCGAGCGCCGAAGGCGCATCGTTCGTGTGCAGCGTGGAAAACACGAGGTGACCCGTGAGTGCCGCCTGAATCGCGATCTCGGCGGTCTCGGGATCGCGAATCTCACCGACCAGGATGATGTTCGGCGCTTGGCGCAGCATGGCGCGCAGGATGCGGGAGAAGTCGAGCCCGATCTGATGGCGCACCTGACACTGGTTGATCCCGCCGATGTGGTATTCGACCGGATCCTCAGCAGTGATGATCTTGACGTCGGGCCGGTTGAGTTCGCGCAGCGCCGCATACAAGGTCGTCGTCTTGCCGGATCCAGTCGGACCAGTGACGAGGAAGATGCCGTTCGGTCTCTTGATCAACCGCTGGAACGTGTCGTGATCGTCGCCGGAGAACCCGAGCGCCGCGAGCGAAACGAGCCCTTCGTCCTTGTCTAGCAAACGCATGACGATCGACTCGCCGTGGTTACCGGGCAGGATCGACGTGCGGATGTCGATGTCACGCCCCTTGGCACGGAACAGGATGCGACCGTCCTGCGGCTTGCGTTTCTCGGCGATGTCGAGGCTCGCCATGATTTTGAGCCGCGAGATCAACGAGCCCTGCAGGTTCTTCGGGTGCCGCGCCCCCTCCCTGAGCACGCCGTCGACGCGGTAGCGCACACGCACGCTCTCCTCGAACGGTTCGATGTGAATGTCGGAAGCGCGCGCCGCCATCGCTTCCTCGATCGTCTGGTGCACGAGCCGGATGATCGGCGCCTCGGCATCGTCCTCGCCCAAGGCCTCGGCGCTCTTACCGCGCGCACCGACGGTCTTCTGATCGCCGTAGTAGTCCTCGAGCGCGCGCTCGAGAGCGGCCGGTGTGCACAGCGCCGCCCGCACCTCGCCACCGGCGACGAAGCCGAGATTGTCGAGCACGAACACGCGCTCCGGATCGTCGATCGCGACGAACAACACACCCTTCAAGTCGGCGACCGGCACCGTGCGGTTGTCGATCGCGACATTCCCGGGCAATCGCTGCACGACCGCGTCCGGAATCCGCTTGGAGCCGACGTCGACGAACTTGAGTCCGGCCGCCGGCGCCACACCCTTACGGTAGACATCGGTGTCGGAAAGCAGGCCCAACTCGACGATCGCTTCGGCCAACGGTCGTCGCCGCGACCGCGCGTACTGGTCCGCCTCTTCGAGGGACGCAGCGTCCAGGGCGCCACTGCTCTCGAGGTGTTGTCGGATCGCGTCGTCGTTCATGCGCGTGACAAAGGGTCTTCAGCGGAGTGGAGCCAGGCTCCGTCGTTTCGCTTTAGCGCACGATTGCCAGGAATGCGACGACCTTCGGCGGCAGTTTGTCGCTCGCAAAGCGGACGCGGACCTTGCCGGAAAGGCGTCCCTTCGGGACGTCAGCCGGTATCGTGACGCGAATCGACGCTGACCTGCCGTCCTGGGAAACACACTCGGCGGTAACGGTGGTCTTTGGCCGCAAATCGAGGAAATCGACCCCGGTGACCTCGAAGCGGTCCGCGGGATCCACGGCGGCCAGGTGAATGTCGCGCGTCCCGCCCTTGCCCTTGGGCACGATGCCGTAGGACAGGAACGACGGGCTGGCCGAGATCGACGGCTTGACCAGCATGTACACGTTGATCTCGAAGGTGTCCTTGCGGTCGGTATCGAAGTGGATCAATCCGCCGACACTCCGCTCGGTCAACCCCGGGCCAACCTTGCCGCGGACCTTCCACACCGAGCCGTCCGGCCGGCCCTCCGCAGCCTCGAGATGACTCGCCTTCTTGGCCTCGATCTTGAACGCATCCGGCGCCCCATTCCAACGCTCGACGACGAACGGTTTCTTGTCGCGCGACTTCACGGTGAACTCGAACTCGCGGGTCGATCGGATGGACAGTAGCCCGAGGTCGAGCGAGGTTCGCGCTTGGCCGTCGTGCTCAACAATGAACTCGCGCACGCCGATCGTCGACAGCGACAGACGAATCGACGACACGTCCGGGTCCGACGTATCGACACGAACCTCGGTGTAGATGCGCCCTTGCCGATCGGGGACCAGGATGCGCGCCTCGAGGCGTCCCGTCGCGCCCTTCGGCACGAGAATGGGCTTCGGCAAGCCACCCTTGGGGATCACGTGCTCCTTGTCGCCAATCCACACGACGATGCCCTGGCAGGCACATGAGCTCATGATGTTCGTGATGCGTTGATCCCTGTCGGTCGGATTGCGCAACTCGAACTTGCCAACCAACTTGGTATTCACGGGCTGCTCGCCAAAGTCCTTGTCGACTGGCTGTAGCCAACCCTGCTTGCGCCTGTCCTGCTCGTGCAGGAGCTCCCGCTCGCGTGCCCACTGGCCAACCTTGCCGGGCAGGCTCTTGAGTTCGACGGCCCGGATGGTCCGAATCTTCGATTGGCCGGCGGGAATCGTCCGGCGGTGTAGCGGCTCCGCCATCGCCTTCTCACTGCAGGAGACGCCCGACAGGCCGGAAATGGCGATCACCGTGGCAAACGCGGCGAGAGAGCAGACGGGTTCGGGTTTCATCGTTCGGAACGGGTTTTCCGCAGCGGTCAGCTCTTGGCTTGAAGCGAGCCTCGGGTTGGATAAGTATAGCCCCCGTCGGCGTCACTTCCCTTGTCGCGACTCCATAGCCGCAGTGGGATGGAGAGGCTACGTCGCTGGGGCTGGCGAAGACGACTCCCCACTGCTTTCACTCCGCCGGAGTTCTCACCATCGGTATGCCGACCCGGTTTGTCAGATTGTCCGCCAGCCTGTGCCTCCTGGCTCTGTTGCAGGGCTGCTGCGGAGTTCTCGTCGGCGTGTTCGGCTGCGGTGCAGGTTCTCCGCTCGTGCGGGTCAACTGGGACTCCCCCACCAGAAGCCTGCGCACGTTGCGCGCCGCGATCCGTCACGGCGATGCCCGGGTGATCTACGAGTGTTTCTCGGAGGAGTTCAAGAGGCAGCACGGTGTCGACGGCTTGGCGTTTGCCGTGGCCTGGGAACAGATGCAGGCCAAGGTCCCGGGCATCGTCTTGGCCGGGGAAGCAGAGATCATCGAGAAGAGCGCTCCGACCGCGAGGACACGCGAATACCTGATGGACGCACACGGCCATCGCTTCCGGGTCGTCCTCGTTGCGCGCGACTACTGGGAGACCGGACGACAACGCCAGCGCAACAAGGACGAAGTCATCGTCGAGGGCCACTACGTCAGCCCCGACACGTCGGTGCTCAAACACGACGCCCTCACCGGCACTGTGACGGCCGTCATCAAGACCTTCGAACTCGTCGGACTCGAGCGCCAAGACATCGCATTCGTGCGCGCTGGAACCGAATGGAAAGTGCGTAGCCTGCAACCCCTGCAAGAGAAGCAGTGAACGAAATCACAAGGACTACGCCATACGTCTACACCTTTGCGAACGGTCAAGCAGCCGGCCGCGCCAGCGAGCGCGATCTCTTGGGCGGCAAGGGCGCCAACCTCGCGGAGATGACCAACCTCGGCATCCCGGTGCCTGCTGGATTCACGCTTTCGACCGAGGT
The DNA here is from genome assembly GCA_002685965.1 of Planctomycetota bacterium. GTDB lineage: Bacteria > Planctomycetota > UBA1135 > UBA1135. Next base: position 56,038 of record NYZE01000162.1, read on the forward strand.
CTGCGCCCACTACTCGGATGTCACCGAGAAGCACGGTGCCGGTGCACCCGAGCGCTTCCCCGATGGACTCAACGGCGAAATCGACGACGCCATCGCCGTGGTCGAGCAAGCGACTGGACGCGACTTCGGTTCGACGACCGAGCCACTGCTGCTCTCGGTACGCTCGGGCGCGGCAGTGTCGATGCCGGGGATGATGGACACCGTGCTCAACCTCGGGCTCAATCCAGAGACCGTCGAGGGGCTCGCTCTGGGGACCGGAAATCCTCGATTCGCATGGGACTCGTATCGCCGCTTCATTCAGATGTACGGCAACGTCGTGCTTGGGATCGAAGGGGCGAAGTTCGAGCATGCACTGACCGCCGCGATGCAGAGCGCCGGTGTCGAGCGTGACGCAGACTTGAGCGAGGCGGCACTGCGCGACGTCGTGCAGAATTTCCTGGCGCTGGCGCGCCAAGCGACCGGGACGGACTTCCCGATGGATCCGCGCGAACAACTCAACGGCTCGATCGAAGCCGTGCTGCGGTCGTGGAACAACAACCGCGCCAAGGTCTATCGACGGCTCAACAAGATCCACGGGCTACGCGGCACGGCGGTCAACGTGCAGGCAATGGTCTTCGGCAACACCGGCGACCAGTCGGGCACGGGCGTCTGCTTCACGCGCGACCCGGCGACCGGCGAGCGCAAGCCATACGGTGAGTTCTTGACCAACGCGCAGGGCGAGGACGTCGTGGCCGGCGTGCGCACGCCACAGCCGCTCGACGAACTCGACGCTGCGCACCCGCAGGCTGCGAAGGAACTCTACGCCGTCATGGAACGGCTCGAACGGCACTACAGCGAGATGCAGGACATGGAGTTCACGGTCGAGGACGGCCAGCTCTTCCTGCTGCAGACCCGGACCGGCAAGCGCACCGCGAGCGCTGCGCTGCGCATCGCAGTCGAGATGGTCGACGAAGGCCTGCTGACCGCCGATGAGGCGCTCGGCCGCGTCGACGCGGCACAACTCGAGCAACTGCTTCATCCGACCTTCGATCCGAACGCCGAGCCCACCCTGCTCGGCAAAGGCCTCAACGCATCGCCTGGTTCCGCGGCCGGGCGCGTCGCGCTGACGCCGGCCAGGGCGGAAGAACTCTCCGATGCTGGCGACGACGTGATCCTGGTCAGACTCGAGACCTCACCCGAGGACCTGTCCGGCATGGCCAAGAGCAAGGGCTTCCTTACCGCGCACGGCGGCAAGACGTCGCACGCTGCGGTGGTCGCGCGACAGATGGGCAAGGTCTGCGTGTCGGGTTGCTCGGTGCTGACGATCGACGAGGCCGCAGGGACGTTCTCGATCGGCGGCAGAACGATGACCGAGGGCGACGAAATCTCGCTCGACGGCAGCGTCGGCGAAATCTACGCAGGCAGCGTGCCGACGGTCGACGCGTCGCTGCCGCCACAGTTCAAGACGCTCATGAAGTGGGCCGACGAGCGGCGTCGCATGGCTGTGCGCGTCAACGCCGACACGCCCGAGGAATGCAAACAAGCGATCGCGTTCGGCGCCGAGGGCATCGGACTGTGCCGCACCGAGCACATGTTCTTCGATGCCAGCCGCATCCTGAACATGCGGCGCATGATCCTCGCCAGCAGCGAGGAGGAACGACGCGCGGCGCTCGACAAGCTCGCGCCCGAGCAGCGCAAGGACTTCGTCGGCATCTTCGAGGTCATGGACGGCAAGCCGTGCAACATCCGCTTGCTCGACCCGCCGCTGCACGAGTTCCTGCCGCACGAGGCGGAAGGCCAGGCCGAAGTCGCCGCAGCGCTCGGCGTCGACCTCTTGACGCTGCAGCACCGACTGCAGGTGCTACACGAGTCAAACCCGATGCTCGGCCACCGCGGCTGCCGCCTCGGTGTGACCTATCCCGAGATCTACGAGATGCAGGGGCGCGCCATCATGGAAGCCGCCTGCGAGGTCGCGGCGCGCGGCATCACGGTGCTGCCCGAGATCATGGTGCCGCTGATCGCCGACGTGAACGAGCTCTCCTTCCTGCGTGTAAGGCTCGAACGCGTGGCCCAGGCCGTCATCGCCGAGTCCAATACGAGCGTCGACTACAAGATCGGCACGATGATCGAAGTGCCGCGCGCGGCGCTCACCGCTGGCGACATCGCCAAGGAAGCGGACTTCTTCTCGTTCGGCACCAACGATCTCACGCAGATGGGTTTCGGCTTCTCACGCGACGACGCGGGTGGCTTCCTCGTCCCCTACCTCGAGAAGGGCATGCTGCCCCTCGACCCGTTCGAGGTGCTCGACTTCGTCGGCATCGGCCGCCTCATGAGGATCGCCACCGAGGAGGGCCGCGCCACCAAGCCCGGCCTCAAGGTCGGCATCTGCGGCGAGACCGGCGGCGAACCCAAGAGCATCGCATTCTGCGAAGAGCTCGGACTCGACTATGTGTCGTGCTCGACCTATCGCATCCCTGGCGCGCGGCTTGCCGCAGCGCAAGCGGCGATGCGCTGACCAAGAAGGGCGTCAGCAGCGACACCCAGATCCAGAGTCATCCTCGGACCGGCGGGGCGCGAGGGTGTAGGGGATAGGTCCACGTCGCCGCATCGCCGCCACTCACGATCCCGATGAAGAGTCTTGGGGGTGCCATGCTGCAGTGGACTGCGGTCCTCGGCGGCCACGACCACCATCACGACCAGTCGCTAGCCCCGCAGGCCCCGGTAGATGGCGACGCAGCCCGCGAGGACAAAAAACGGCCCCACGACGAAGCCCAACAACCAGAACCACGCCGGCCAACCGTTGCCCGCCGCGAGGACCGAATAGAGCAGAATCAGAGAACCCACCGCGGCGAATCCCAGGCCGGTCAGGACGTCCTTGTACGTGAACTTCTCGTCTTCGTCCGCGCTCATGTTCGAGTCGTCGTGGGCAAACTCGCGTGCAGCGGGAGGCTCGAAGGAATCCCCCGTGCTCTCAGTCATCATTCCCCATCCTACCCACCTCACCAACCTCACGCGTTGATGGGACTCCTGTTGGCTTAGGTGGGAACTCGCCTTAGGGACTCCAAGCAGCCCCTAAGGCGAGCTTGTTCGTCCGGAAGGTCAGCGATCTTCTCACCAGCGCTGCAATGATGAGCCGCATGGGGCGACTCTTCATCTTCTGCTTGTGTGCACTCGCCAGCGCCCAGGGCCTCTGTAGCCAGCAGGCCT
>NYZE01000163.1 GCA_002685965.1 Planctomycetota bacterium
GGTGCTCGCTCGACCGGCCTGGTGCTCCAGATGAGCGCCGCGGACGACAAGCTGCACCTGCACGCCGGCGCCTTCAACACGGACACGGCTGGCGGATTAGGCCTCTCAGGCCCCGGAGGCCTCAACGCTGACAACGAGCTCAACTACACGCTTGGTGTTCGCTACGACATCAATGGTGACATGGGCGACACTGACTACTCGCAGGGCGACCTGGAGAGCTGCAGGGACTGGAACGCTTCCATCGGCGCCGGCATTTGGCTGGGCAACGAAGGGGCGCACCCGGACACGGATGTCACCGCCTTCAACGTCAACGGCGCGTTCAAGGGCCACGGCTTCCACGCGATCGTCGGGTACTTCTCGCACTCGACCAACGAAGACGTCGACCCCTCTGTAGACGACGTCGACTCATCGGGCTTCAACCTCCAGGCCAGCTACCAGTTGAACGCCGGCCTGAGCTTCGGCGCGCGCTTCAGCTCCGTCACGATTGATGATGCTGACGCTATCACCGAGATCTCGTTCGTCGCGAACAAGTATCTCAACGGTCACGGCCGCAAGGTCCAGGCCGATGTGACGATCCAGGAGGTCGACGACGACACCTCGAACGTCATCTTCCGTGTGCTGGCTACGCTTCAGGTCTGATCGACCCACAGCGTAGGAACGTTCGATAGGACGTTCGAGAAGGGGCGGCGAACCCGAGACCGGGTCGCCGCCCTTTTTCGTAGGGTGAGCCAATGCGGTGACTTCTGTGGGTGGCAGAACACGTGCTTCTGACGGACACCACCATCCGGCTACGCTAGAGGCCATGAACGAGCGCGGCGCGCACATGGTCAAGACCCAACTGGTCGAACGCGGCATCACCGATACGCGCGTGCTGTCGACGATGGGTAGCTTGCGACGCGAACGCTTCGTTCCACGCGAAGCCACGAAAGCGGCCTACGGCGATCGACCTCTGCCGATCGGCGACGGCCAGACCATCTCGCAACCCTACATCGTCGCCTTCATGACCGAGGCGCTGCAGTTGACCGGCGTCGAACGCGTGCTCGAAGTCGGCACGGGGTCCGGCTACCAGACGGCCGTGCTGGCCGAACTCGCGGGCGAAGTCTACTCGCTCGAGATCCGCCAGCACCTGGCTGCGACCGCGAGGAGGACACTGGACGACCTCGGCTACGGGAATGTGCACCTTCGCGTCGGCAACGGCGGCGACGGCTGGCCCGAGCACGCACCCTTCGACCGCGTCCTGGTCACGGCGGCGCCCACCGAAGTCCCCCCAACCCTCATGGAACAATGTCTGGAAGGCGGGCGCATCGTGCTTCCGCTCGGCGATGCGACGCAACGGATCGTGGTCATCGACAAGACCTCTGCCGGCGTTCACCGCCACATGTCGATCCCCGTTCGTTTCGTCCCGATGCTGCCCGACCGATAGACTGCGCGCTCGATGAGGCCCTCCCTCGCCATGACCACCGCGGTGGTGGTCGCCGGTCGTTCCGTCCACAGATACGGCAAGAAAGCCGACGACTGGAGACCGAGGGGTGCAGGCGGTGGCGTAGGGTCCATCCCACCCGACTCCGGGCCTGGGAGGACCTTGCTATCGCCCCGACAAGAGCCACAATGCCGTTCGGTGAGGTCCTTCGATCTCACCGAACGCTCTAGAGCACTCTCCCCGAAGGAGAAAGAATGCGGGTTTCGATGGTCGTCGTGTCGTCAGTGGCAGTTGCGTCACCGACCTCGGCCTGATCCGCAAGCTGGCAGGCAAGGGCAGCAAGTTGCTCGGACGCCTGTGCGGCCAGTAAGCCTGTTTCTGTCCACCACTGTTGTGGCGATGCCCTCGCCCCCACCGGGCGGGGGCATCTGCCTGTACCAAGCGCCGGAGCAGGCAGAGTGAATGAAGCTTCGCGCTTCGCGAGACTACCGTTCCTGATCATCGTCGCACTCTGCTTCGTTCAGGTGGCGTGGTGGGTGCTCTTCCAGTTTCGCGAGGCGGAGAGCCGTGAGCAGCTCGAGCAACTGCGGCTCGAAACGCTCTGCTCCCTGGCGTCCACATCCATCGCACCGGCTACCGCGAACACGCCGAACCAACGTGAGCTGTTCGAACGCGAGTTGCGCCTACAAAGCAGGTTCGCCGAGCTAGAACTCACGGACGGTCCAGGCATCTCCGTTCGACCCACCGCGGCTGCGTTCGCAGCCATCCGCAAGAAGACTCGCCACACCCTGATCATGTTCACGAGCGAGGCCATCGCTTTCACGGTCGTGATCCTCCTCGGCATCGTGCTGCTCTATGGCGCCGTGCGGCGCGAGACCCTGCTGCGCCGACAACACGAGAGCTTTCTTGCCGGCACGACCCATGAGATGCGGACGCCGCTGGCCACGTTGCGCCTCGGCCTGCAAACCCTGGAGAACGTCGGTACCGACTCCGACCAAGCGCGAGGTTATCTGCGTCGCATGGTCGGACAGGTCGACCGGCTCCGATTGCAGATCGATAATCTACTGCGCACCGCGGCGGGAGATCCGCACGCTCTCAACCTGTTGTCCGGCGATCTCGTGTCAGACCTCGAGGAGGTGCGGGAAGAGTTCGCGCCACGGGCCGAGGCGCGCGGCGTCGAGCTCAGCACATCGACGCCAGAGACACCGGTCACCGTCCGCCGCGATAAAGCAGCGCTCCAGCAAGCGTTGCGCAACCTGGTCGACAACGCCCTCAAGTACTCTGCGAATGGCGGCGTGGTCCGAATCACGCTGAACATCGACGAAGTCAACGCTGTCCTGCGCGTCCGGGACGACGGTCCAGGCGTCGCTGACGAAGACGCGCCCCTGGTCTTCGACCGCTTCTATCGGGGCCAAGCCCAAGCTCAGGGCGCCGGCGGAACCGGGCTCGGGTTGTGGGTCTCACGCGACACCGTCACCGCGCACGGTGGCACGATCGAGCTATCGCCGTCCGACACTGGCGCCTGCTTCGAGCTACGGCTGCCGCTCGCGACTGACACAACATGACAGCGCCATGGATTCTCGTCGTCGAAGACGAGCCGTTGCTCGGTGACCTGCTCGTCGACAACCTGCATCGAGAGGGCTACGAGGTCGAGCTTGTCACCAACGGCAAGCGAGCGTTGGAACGCATCGAGAAGGGCAACATCGACCTGGTCGTGCTCGACCTCATGCTGCCCGGTCTCAACGGGCTCGACATTCTGCGCTCGGTCCGGCAAGCGCAGAATACGGTTCCGATCCTGGTCCTGTCGGCGCTCGCCAACAACGAGCAGCGCATCCAGGGGCTGAGCCTCGGCGCCGACGACTACCTGGGCAAACCGTTCCAGTTGCGCGAGCTCCTGTTGCGAGTCGCGGCACTCTTGCGCCGCAGCAAACCGGCGCCTGCGAGCACGGACGCTGGCATCCTCCGCTTCGGTGGCAACACGATCGACCTGGCTACTTACACGGCGACGACCGAAGCTGGCGAGGAGCACCCCCTGACTCAGAAGGAAGCGGCGCTCTTGCACTACCTCGCAGGCAACGCGGGCAGGGTCGTATCCCGCTCCGAGATCCTCGATGCCGTTTGGGGTCGTGGGGAGTGGCCCACTCAACGCACGATCGACAACTTCATCGCGCGCTTCCGCAAGTTGTTCGAAGCGAACCCTCGCGACCCGCAGCACTTTCACACGCTACGTGGCGTCGGCTACAAGTTCGTCGAGTAGGCTGCCAGGCGCCTGCGCCTAACGCAGCACGATTTTGATCGGCTTCGGGTCCCGCCTCTCGAATGTGACGTTGCCGCTGAAACCGCGGCTACCGAGGACCATCCAGCTCATCAACGCAGCTCGCTCGGCAAGACTCGAAAGGCGCACGCGAAACCTGCCGTCCGCACCGGTCACGACCGGTCCGAAGACCCGCGAGTACCATCGCCAGTACAGAGGTGTTGTCACCTTGTCGAGCTGCGGCACAAACTCGACCGGCAAGCTCGGCGCCGGCATCTCTTCGCCGTCCTCGTTCAGCTTGACGACGCTCCCATCCAGCGTGACAAACGGCGCCAAACGAAACTCCGGCGGCGGCGATCCCTTGGCGACCGTGACCGCGGCGAGCGCGTCGCCACGCAAGGGATGTACCACATAGACGAGGCATGCGCCTGGCCACATGCCAAGCGCGCAGACGCCGTTTGGCCCAATGGCGTGCGGCACGGACGATGCCGCGCGGCCGTCCACGACACGGCAGAGCTGCACGTCGCCGCCGCGCACGGCGCGCCCGCGTGCATCGACGACCCGCAGCGCGACCGGAATGCGTTCGGCTGCGTCGATCGTCTGGTTGTGATGCGGATCAAAAGGCGCCGGTATCGCACCAGTGTCATCCAGCAAGTAGAGCTCGGCTCCACCCTGACTGACTCCGGGCAAGCGGAGACGATCACGCGCATCGACGGCCAACGGCGTGAACACGGTCACCCTGTTCTGCTGCAGCGGCCCGAAGAACATGGTCTTGTAGAGCCACGAACAACCCGGGGGCGTGTTCTGCACCTGCACCTCGCGCGTGACCGCGCTGCGCAAACGGACCTCGAACTCGACCTTCTTCCTGTCGTAGGCCGGCAGCAAGTACATCGCCGGCGCGAAGCCCGGAGCGACGATGAGCAGGTCGATGCGATACCAGCCCCGGTTGCCCTTGCCGCGCCACGGCAGCAAGAGCTCGAACCCTCCCTCGGCATCGCTGGTCAATCTTCGCTCGACCATCAGGGTGCCGTGACCGTTCGGCCGCACGAACACACTCGCGTCCGCGACCGCTTTGCCATCGGGGCCCGTCAACTTCCAGCGCGTTGCCGTCGGCTCGCCGAGCACGACGCGCTTGAGCGGCACTTCACGCTCGTAGAGCTGCTCGACGTCAGCTTCACCCTCGTGGAATGCCGGGCTGAAGTAACGCGCATCCAGGAAACCGGCCTTGTCGACGAGGACCGGATGGTAGTTGCCAAGAGGTAGGTCGGGGACCGAGACGACGGGCTCGTCACCGTCGGGCAACGCCGTGGGCAACCGAGGAAACGGCGAGGCTTCGCTGACGAACTCGAGGGCCAGCGACTCGGTCTGCTTACGCCAGGCCGCGAGACGTTGGATGCGCACGCAGGATACCGGGAACGGAGCGAGCTCCAGACGAATGGGACGCCCGGGTTGTAACAGCGGTTGCAGCGGGCTCGCGAATCGCTTGCCGTCCACGTCGTGCACCGCCCATACCGACCATTGTCGACCACCGCCGACCCGCACTGACGCCTTGCCCTTTGCGTCTGTCAGCGCGCGGCGGAGCACGGTCCCGACCAGCGGGTAGTCCGGCAGCGGCACTGAGCAGAGGAGCACCCGCGCGTGCGCGGCGGGTGCGCCATCGGGACCGATGACGCGGACCAGAGTGGGGCGGGCGCTTTTCGGCGCTGCCTCCTGGGAGACGGCAACGCCAAGCAACAAAGCGAGCCAAGCTGTGAGAAGCCTCATCCCTGAGCGATCTTACGCGTTCACTTGCCCGGCGAAGGGTCACCGATCGAAGGAGCTTCTTCCGGTTCGCTGTAGGGCGCCGAGATCCTGCCGCACTCGCCACCGGCTCACCGGCCCTCGGCGTCATCTGCGTGGCGTAGCGGTACAGCAGGCGGCACCGTGCCGGGCCAAAGTAGGTCCCGTCCTGGGCGCTGAGCGTGGGGAGATCAGGGCGAAGGGTGCGAGAACGCGGGTTGGTGTGCCCCAGCAGAGGAGGTGAGCCCCACGCACGGGCCGCGTGTCGGCTTGTCGTGTCGCCCGCCGGCAAAGGCGGGCATCATGGTTCCATGCTCGCAGGCATGACTTGCATCGCCATCGCACTCACGGCTTCCGCCGATGCGATCGAGCGGGCGCGAAACTGGTTGGTGTCCGCACAAGAAGCCTCAGGACGCTTTGCCACGAACCGCTTCGGCGCGACCTTCGACCGCGGCATCACTGGGCTCTCCGCGCTCGCGTTGATCGAGTCCAAGCAGCCGACACACCGCGACGCGGCCAAACGCGCGCTCACCTGGCTCGCGAAACACCCAAAGCTGAAGGAAGCGCACGCGCATGCTTTCGCAACCTGGGCACTGTGTGTCGGTGCGAAGGCCTGGCCCGATGACTTTCGCGCCGCGGCGGACGCTGCATTGCGCACCATCGTCGACGGCCAGAATGCCAGCGGTGGTTGGGGCTACGCCTGCCGACCGGCCGATGTGCGGTCCGAAACCTGCCTGGCCGGTCTCATGGTTGCGGCGCTCGGTGCAGCCCGCCGAGCCGGCTCGCGCGTCCCCAACGCCTGTCTGAAAAATGCGAGCCGGTTGATCGAGAGCCGCTACAAGGCGTCGCTCCAGGTCGTCAACGCCGGCGATGAGCCCTCGCCCAGCTACGCCGCCACGGCGCTGGCCGCCACGCTCGGCGGCCAGCTCGCCGGGTGTTCGAAGTGGCTGCGCCGGCAGCCGATTCGCGAGGAAGGCCAGCGACCCGAACCGTTCGCAGGCTACCTGCGCGGCCGCTTCCGCTTCGAGCGCTTCGCGCATGCCCGCGCCGTCGCGCTGGCTGAGGACGATGCCTACGCGGCACGCTGGGCCAAACGGATGGGCAAGTTGCTGGTCGGTCAGCAGAAGGCCGATGACAGCTGGGACGGTTGGTACGGTCCGGCCTACGGCACGGCGCTCGCCTTGTTGACGCTGCAGCCTCCCCGCTAGCGGCAGCCCGCTGCGGAACAGGTCGTCCTCGAGGGCGAACACGATGCGCATGTCGTTCCGCTCCAAGCTCTCGACCTGGAGAGCTGCCGCTGCCGAGACCGGCGAGTCGAAGGAACGCACGAGAAAGGGCGACTTGAGTCAGATGGCCTCGAGCCCCTCACCCTCGAAGCAGGCTCGCAGCACATCGAAAGACACAGGGACGTCTGGGAGCTCCGGCACGTCCCCAGGATCTACCTGTAGAACGTCTCCTTCAGCCCCCCGTCGACCGTCAATGCGGCACCGGTCGTCGGCGTCCTGCCCTCGGCAAAAAACGCGACCGCCTCGGCCACGTGGTCAGCGGTCACCGCGATGTTGAGCAGATTGCGGCTCTGGTAGTGGGCACGAAGCCCCTCCGGGGTCAGACCGCGCGACCGCATACGGTCCTCGCCAACCGTGTCCCAAAGCCCCGAGCTCGTACCACTCTGTGCATCGGTGAACACGCCGTCCGGGTGCACGATGTTGACGAGAATGCCGTGCCTTGCCAGCTCCAGCGCCGCGACTCGTGCGACCTGGACGGCACCGGCCTTGCTCGCCGAGTAGGCAACGAAGTCCGCGCCCGGAGCCGGCACGTTCTTGCTCGCGTTGAGCACCAGCCGACCGCCGAGCCGCTGCTGCTTCATGACCCGTGCTGCCTCGCGGAAGGTCAGGAAGACGCCGGTCTCGTTGACTCTCTGCACCCGCTCCCAGTCCTCGACCGTGAGTTCGGTCATCGGCGCGACGTGGGCGATGCCAGCATTGGCAACAGCGACGTCGAGCCCGCCGAAGCGCAGCACGCACTCGTCGAAGGCATCATGTACGCTGTCTTCCAAGCGAACGTCCATGGCAACACCGTGAACCCGCTCGCCGTAGGTCTCCGCGAGGCCCAGCAACGACCGCTCGAACGCTTCTCCCTCCAGATCGGTCACGAGGACGTGCGCGCCGCCGTCGAGCAAACGCCTGGTGACGGCCACACCGATCGCGCCCGCGGCGCCGGTGACCAGCGCCACCTGCCCGGCGAGCGGCGGTTCCCTCGAGGCGCCGAGCTTGGCCAGCTCAGGTCCCCAATACTCCATCTCGAACAGCGCGGCGTCGTCGAGCCCCTGGTAGCTCGACAGCGCATGCGCCTGTGCCTTGCCGCGAATCGTGTGCTCGGCGATGTCCGCAGCGATGCACGCGTCCTTCTTGGTCTTGCCCCAGGCCAAGAGGCCCGCTCCGCGCACCAGCGCGACCCGCGGGAAGGGGTCGAGCATGCGCGGCAGCGGATCCTGGCCAGCGGAACAACGATCGAAGTAGTCGACGTAGCGGCTCGTGAACTCCGTTACCGCGTCAGCAAGTTCCTCCTCGGCCGCATCGGCGACGACGTATGGGCCCTTCGTGCGGATGACGTGATCAGGCGTCAGCGGCGCGCTGTTGAACAGAGCGCGGGCCTCGCTCGATGCCGCGGCCGCGAGCGCCTCGCGCGTCGGTCGCCACTCGAGCACCAGCGGCCGCTGCGGCCGCAGCGGATCCGTGGTCGACGCGGCCAACAAGCAACGCAGGATCGGCGCCACGTTGCGCGCCACGCGCGGCGGCTCTTGCTCGGGTGCAGCGGCGAGGCTCAGGATCGTCTGGCGCTGGTCCAGCCGCGCGGCGATGGCTCGCTCGATGACGTGGACGATCTGTATGTGCCGCTCGTAGCTCGTCCGCGCATCCGGTCCCCAACTGCAGACGCCATGGCCGTGCAACACGAGCCCGATCGACGTCGGGTTCTTATCGCGATACTGCGCCACGGCTCGTGCGAGCGCCAACCCCGGCATGATCCACGGCAGCACTCCGACCTCCGCGCCAAGCACGTCCGTTAGCTCGGCCATGCCTTCCGGCCGGTTACCGAACACCAGCGACGCGTCGGCGTGCGTGTGGTCAACGAATCGATCCGGCAGGAACGCGTGCATCAACGTCTCGACGCTGGGGTTCGGAGCTGAGGCATCGAACTGGTGCGTGCGCAACTGGTTGATCAAATCGTCGTCGGTCAAGGTCTCGAGGGCCGCGAGCCGGCGCAAACCCGACAACCGGAGTGCTGGCAACCCATGCGGCTCGATCGACGCCAGGTCGCATCCAGACCCCTTGACGCAGATCATCTCTTCGGGCGCACCAAGAATGTCGCGCACCTCGGTCTTGACCGACGTGTTGCCACCACCGTGCAGGACAAGATCCTTGTCCGCGCCGATCAGGCACGAGGTGTAGACGCGGAGCGCGAGATCCTCGCCCCACTGCCCGCCAAGGCGGGCGACCACGGCCGCCGCGTCGGCATCGTTCCACCGCGATTGCATGCCGTCAGACTATCGGTCGGAGTGCGTCAGGGCGTGCTGAACAACAGAAAGCCCAGCTTGAACGGGCCCGGCCGCTCCTGACCCCGCTGGCGTCGCTCGCGCAGCAGCCACGCGAAGGCGGGCCGTTTGCCCCATGCAACGCTGCACAGGACCACTTCCTCAAACCCGCTGTGCACATCGTGATGCCCGTCCTTGCCTGCGAACAGTTGGACAACTAGAAGGCTCTGAAGGGTCCGCTTGCTGCGAAGCGTCTGAACTAGGTCGCTACTTCTTGGCCTTGGCCTTCTCGCGTTCGGCTTTGGCCGCTTGGAGTTCCTTCCTCAACTCGCGTGATCGCTTCTGACCTTCTGCGATCTGTTCTGGGGTCATCGACTTCTTGATCTTTCCGCGCATGGTGTTTCAGCCGTCTCCAGCGTGGTCTCCCAGGGGGTCCAAAACGCAGCGAAGGAACAGAAACACGAGCACTCAGGGGAGCACAAAAACGCAGATGGCTCTATTCGTGCTGTAGGTAGCTAGCCAAAGGGTTTTGGCGTTGCTGTCCTGGGAGAACAATCCCCCGAAGTACCGGCAGCGATCCCGCGAGGTCTCCGAATCCATGAGGCATAGACCGGCGCTAGGCCGTGGCTCAACGGAGCGGCGCTTGCGTTTTTTTGCCGGGGGTCAGCCGGTAGGCGTAGCTGCCAGTCGCTCGAAGACCGCCTCGGCGAGGATCTTCTCTAAACCGGGCCAGCCGCCGAACGTCCGAGGCGGCAAGCGCGACGCAGCCACAGCATCGCTCGCTCGACCTCGCGTGGCGTCACCACGGGGATCTGCACGAACTCGCGGGCATCCGACTCTTCGCCCATCTTGACGCGCTTGGCGTCTTTGATCTTGAGTGCCTCGGAAACCTGTGGGGGGGCAAGCTTTACGACGATCCCCTTGCGGCCCAGAAAAGCGAACACCTGCCCCCGAACGAAGAAGGAGTCGCGCCGGTTGAGCTTCTCTCGGTTGACGTCTTTCCAGGCTGA
>NYZE01000164.1 GCA_002685965.1 Planctomycetota bacterium
CAGTTCCTCGGCCAAGGCCTCGGGAAGGATCGCAGCGGCGCAACTAACAGCGTTGTTTCGGACGGCCTTGCGCGTCGCGGAATCGATCGAGAAACCCAGCTCGGCGGCGCGGCGCAGGTAGCGCACGCTGCGGATCGGATGCTCGCGGATGCGTTCGTCGGCGGCGCCGCACGAGCGGATCACGGCACTCTTCCAGTCGGCGATGCCGTCAGTTGGGTCCGCGATCGCGTCGTCCCAGAGCTGCCAATAGAGCGCGCCAATCGTCATGTCGCGGTGCTCTGCGTCCGCAGCGACGCGCGCACTGGTGGTGTCGCCGCCACCGCGATAGGTCGTGATCTCGACGCGATGCCGGCCGAGCTTGGCGCCGAGTGTGCCGCGCCCGATTGCGCCTTCGGTCGCGGTCACCTCGATACCTCGCTCAGCGAGTAACGCTGCACCCTCGTCCGGGCTCGGTCGCCAGGAGAGGTCGACGTCATACGGCTCGGGTGGCAGCGGCAAGCCTTGGCGTCGACATGCCTCGCAAAGTGCCGTGGAGCCGACCGCGCAAACCTCAAGGGCGGCGTCGCGCAGCCAGGCGTGATCACGCAGGAGTTCGGCCAGAACAGCAGTCATCGGCGGAGTGTTGGGTTGTACGGTGCGCGCCGGTGAGCCGGTAGGGGAATCGTGGGCCGTCCAGTCGCATCCACCGGGAGGCATCCGTCCAGCATCAGGATAGCCGGCGCAGGCGCTTGGCCTTGCCGGGCTCGGTGACCGCGTGACTGGCAGTGATCTGTCGCCTACGTGATTGTGCGAGCTCGCCATCGGCCTACGCGTTGCCGACATGCGCAATCTGCAGGCGGCACACGGGCGTGATCTCGTTGGGTGACTACGACACGAGCGAGGTGGGTGAGTTCATGGAAGAGGCAGGGTGGCGCCATGTGCGACGTGTCGACGGCAGCCAGTTCTTTCGGCCGGTCCTGATAGGGACGAAGTAGGATCACGGCCATGCGCCAAGCCGTTGATGAGCTCACGTTCCACACTCCGGGTCCTGGGGCGATTGACGTCACGCGCGACGTGTGCGAGTGGGTGCGCGCGAGCGGCATCCGCGATGGGCTCGTGACCCTGCACGTTCGTCACACCTCGGCATCTCTGGTCATCCAGGAGAACGCCGACCCACAAGTGCTGCGCGACTTCGAGAACTACTTGCGCCGCCTCGTGCCGCACGCCGACCCACTGTTCAGGCACACTGCCGAGGGTCCTGACGACATGCCGGCACATGTGCGTTCGGCTCTCACCAGCACGACGTTATCGGTCCCGGTCGTCAGCGGCGTGCCGGCGCTCGGCACCTGGCAGGCGATTTACCTCTGGGAACACCGCGACCTACCACACACGCGACGGATCGCGCTGCACCTGCTGGGCGAGTAGCTCGCTCGAGCTGGCCCATCGAGCTAGCCGCCGCGCTTCTTGCGCAGCTTGTTGAGACCGCCGCGCTTGGCGAGCCACGCGTTCGCTTCCTTGCGCGTCGTGAACGACTGACCGAACAGCTTCTCGCACGCGTTGCGCACTTGTGGCTTGCAGCGTGCCCACTTGTCGTAGCGCTTCTTCCAGTATTCGGCGGGCGGGTTGTCTGCGGCATCGACGTCGGCCGGCGACGGTTGATCGATGTTCTCGAGCAGGAGTCGGGCACTGTCCCAGTCACGGCTCGAGCCGATGTGCTCGAGCAATGCTTGTTGCCCGAGCGTTCCGAGGGTCAGGAAGCGTCGCCGCATGTAGGCCCAGAACTTCTTGGGCGCGCCGTGATGCGACATCAGTCGGATCATCGGTGCCGAGAGAGAGCCCTGTTCCTGAAACCTCGTGTCACGCAGCAACTCCATCGCGACCTTGCACGCAGCCTTCTTTGGTTGCGCTTGCAGCGAGTTGGCCGCCTTGATCTTGACGGCGTCGACGATCCCGCCGTGCAGCATGATTTTCTTCAGCACGGGCACGAGCGACGCGTGCTGTACACGCCCCGCAGCTTCGACTTCCTCGAGCTGAGTCAGGAACGAACCGCTGCGTGCTCCGAGGCCGCGCGGTTCTCTCTGGGTCTTGGCCTTCTTTCGGTTGAGACGGTGCGCAGAGCGGATCGCCTTCTTGGACAGCACGAACTTGTTCAGTCGCGCCTTCATGATGTTCGCCTCCGACGCCCGGAGTATTTTCACCTCACCGACCGGAGTGATGGCCTTCTTGACGGTTGGAGTCGGCGCAGGTGTGTTGCCGGGCTTCTTGATCTGCGATATGGCCGGGACGGCGAGCACCAAGCAGGCCAGGATGGGTAGGCGGAAGGAGCGCATGTGCCTCATGATAGCGAGTCGATGCTGCCGCGAATCTGGTACTCGCCCGCTTACGACCTCGAATGGGACGGCCACGTGTTTCCCGCGGGCAAGTATCGCGCCACCCGGGACCGCTTGCTTGCCGATGGCGTGATCGCTGCCGCCGACCTTGGGAAGTCGGAACTCCTCGACAGGGGCTCGCTTCTGTGCGGGCACACGGTCGATTACCTGGACCGGCTCGAGGCGATGACGGCGACACCGCAGCTGGGCTACTACGAGTTCGAAGCTCCCTGCTCGCGCCGCGTTCTCGACGGATTCTATGCGATGGCAGGCGGCACGCTCGCCGCGTGCCGCGCTGCGCTCGAGCGAACCGAGCCTGGCTGTGTAGGTTTCGCGGCCAACCTGGGCGGTGGCTTCCACCACGCCTTTCCCTGGAAGGGCGAGGGATTTTGCGCCATCAACGACATCGTCGTCGCAATCCGTGTGCTGCTCACCGAGGGCGCGATCGAGCGCGCCGCGGTCGTCGACCTCGATGTGCACCAGGGCAATGGAACGGCCAAGGCGTTCGAGGACGAGGAGCGCGTGTTCACGATGTCGATGCACCAGCAGAACAACTACCCGGTCAAGCAGCGCTCGGACCTTGACGTTGGCCTGCCCGACAAGTGCGAGGACGCCCGCTACCTCGACGAACTTGCTCGCGCGTTGCCAGTCGTGCAGGAAGCGCAGCCGGATTTGGTCTTGTATGTCGCCGGTGCCGACCCATTCCACCGCGACCAACTAGGCGGTCTGTCGCTCACGCTCGATGGGATGGCGGGGCGTGATGCGCGCGTCTACGAGGCCTTCTTGGGGGGGGGTGTGCCTGTTGTGGGCACCCTGGCGGGGGGCTACTCGGCCGACGAGAAGGACGTTGTGGAGATTCACTACCGAATGGTCCGAGAAGGTCTCGAAGCCTCCGCGGCGATTGGCCGATAGAAGCGGCATGTCCAAGACACGCCTCTTGCTGGTGCTCTGCTCCCTGCTCGTGCCGCCGCTGGCTGCTCAGAACGGCAGTGCCCCGACCGGCAAAACGAGTGGCAAGACGTCCCGTCAGGCGGCGAAGAAGCCGTCCGAGGTCAAGCCCAAGCAGTCGAAGCGTACGACCAAGCAGCAGAAGCCGTACGACGCACGCAAGGCCGAGATTCGCAATCGCATCATGGAATACCGTGCGCGGTTGAAGAGCGGTGAGCTCCTGCGCGCGAACGTCAAGGTCCGTGTTCGGTTGCGCAACGGCGAGAGCATGACCGGTGTCGTGCGCGGCGGCAACTTCGTCGAGAAGCCAGCTGGGCTCGAGTTCGTTCGTGCCGAAATGACGACGCAAGGTGCTGGCCTGCGGCTTTGGTACTACGACGCCACCAACGGTTACATCTTTCTCCCATACCGGATCATCAAGACCTACAAGGTCCTGAAGCAGCTCTCCGACATCGAGGTGGCTGAGATTCTCGATCGCATTCGTGAGCGCGAGCCGCTCGCCAAGAAGCGGGGCGCCGAGCGCCACCAGCGCCTCCTGGCGAAGCAGCAAGAGCTGCGTGACGCAAGCAAGGCCACGAAGAAGCTCGAAGGGCTGGCGCAGCAGCTCGAGCAGGACAGGAAGGCGAAGGCCAAGGAGCAGGAACTCGTGGCCTTGATCAAGCAGTTCCCGCCGGCCGAGGGCTGGGGCGAGAAGAAGCTGCATGAGATGAACATGCGCCGCATCACGATGAAGGTCTATCCCAACGCCAAGGAGCGACGGTTCATCGAGGTGTTCGAGGACTGGAAGAAAGGCTTCGCCATCTGGAAACGCCTGGAAGGCAGCAAGGCCACGCCGACAGGTGGTGCGAAGACTCCACCCGCACCGGGACCCGGCACGGAACCTGATCCGAAGCCGACGAATCCGGACAAGACCAAGGGGACCAGCAAGCAGTAGACTCCCGGCAGCTGTCTGGCCCGGCCGGGTGGCACGAGAAGCGGATGCTGGTCTTCTACATCGTCGGGGTCTCCCTCACGCTCGCGTTCCTGTGCCTCTGGCTCGCCAAGAGGCAGGACCGAAAGAACTTCGTCTACCAGCGTGCACCGCGCATGCCCGTGAAGTTGCTGTCGGATCACGATGACGCGTGGTTGTTCGGCAAGGTCGAGCAGGACGAAGCGCTGCTCTGCCCATACTTCGCGATGAAGTGTGTCTACTACGACTACCAGAGCGAGCGCAAGGTCACGCGGCGCTCGACCGACTCGGAGGGCAATACACGCACGACGACGAGTTGGGAGACCGAGGACGCCGAGCATGATGTGACACCGTTTTGGCTCGTTGACGTGACCGGAAGCATCCGGGTGCAGGCGGACAAGGCGGAGTTCAAGCACGTGCAAGCCACTGGCTACGCCTACCAGGGTTTCAGCTTGCGCCACTCGGCGACCTACCTGGGCGAGGGAGAGACCGTCTCGGTGCTCGGCGTCAAGGACTCCGGTGAGTTCGGACCGATGCAGGAGATCCCCCTCCTGATCACGGCCCAAGAGCCCGAGGCATTCTTGAAGAGCGGTGACACGGCCGAGTTGGTGTACCGCTTCTTTGCCTTCTTCTTTCTGTTCGCTGGCGGCTTTGCCGGTGCGGCGGTGTTCACGGAGGACTGGGTCTGGTCGGGACTGATCGGCTTCGGTGCCCTGATTCCGCTGTGGTTCGTTTCGACTTACAACCAGCTCGTGCGGCAACGCCAGCAAACCGAAGCGGCGTGGCGGCAGATCGACGTCGACCTCGCTGTGCGCAACGGCGTCATCCCCAAGATCGTCGCGGTCTGTGAGGGCTATCGCGACTACGAGCGCCAGTTGTTCGAGAACATCGCGAGCCTACGTTCGAGCGCCGTCGCGGACGACAAGATGGCCCAAGATCGTGCTGCCACGACGGTCGTGCGCAGCCTGCTCGCGCTCGAAGAACGCCACCCCGAACTCGCCGCCAACACGCTGTTCATGGACCTGCACGGCAAGCTCTGGGCGCTCGAAGAGAAGCTCGCGGCATCGCGGACCTTCTATAACAAGGTCGCGACCGAGTGGAACAAGATGGTCGAACGCATCCCGACTGTCGTCGTCGCGACCCTTTTCCGCTGGGGACCGCGCAAGCTGTTCGAGACCCTGCCGGCGCATGCAGGACCGGCGGCGCTGGAGAAGTCTCCCGTCTCAGAAAGCTAGACGACGAACGGCATCTCTGGGTTGCGTTGTTGGCCCGGTTCGCCGCGTTCGCCGGATGAGTTGTGGATCTCGACTGGCGTTGAGCTCTTCAGGGTTGGTCGTCCACCGCTAGCGGAGATCTGCGGCTTACTCGAACTTGTCGAGCTTTCGCTGCAGGGCGAAGCGCGAGATTCCGAGTAGCTCCGCCGCCTTCGATTTGTTGTTCTGGGCGCGCGCCAGGGCGCGGCGAATCTCGGCTGCCTCGAGGCGCTGCACCATTTGGATCAGCGTGGTGCCGGTCTCGATTGGTAGGGGGGATGACTCGTCGAGGCGGAGCGAGGGGTCTTGCACGTGCTCGGAGAGGTGGTCGGGCAGGAGCATGCCTTCGGCCAGCAAGAGGGCGCGGCGAATCTCGTTCTCCAGTTCGCGGATGTTACCGGGCCAGCCGTACGACGAGAGCAGGTTGAGCGCCTTGGGGTCGAGTTTGGGCTCGGGCCGCTGGGCGTCGAGACACGCCTTGCGCAGGAAGTGGTGCACGAGCAGAGGAATGTCACTGCTACGTTCTCTGAGCGGTGGCAGGCGCAACGGCAATACGTGCAAGCGGTAGAAGAGGTCTTCGCGGAAGGTCTCCTCGCGCACCATCTTGCTGAGATCGCGGTGCGTCGCTGTGACGAGGCGCACGTCGATCGAGATCGTGCGGGACGCGCCGATGGGCCGCACCTCGCGCTCCTGAATCACGCGCAGCAGCTTCGACTGCAGGTCGGGCGACATGTCACCGATCTCGTCAAGGAACAGCGTGCCACCGCGGGCCTGTTGGAACAGTCCCTTGTGGCTGCGCGTCGCGCCCGTGAACGCGCCCTTCTCATAGCCGAACAGTTCGCTTTCGAGCAGGTTCTCCGGCAGCGCGGCGCAGTTTTCGGAGACGAACGGACCTGCCTTGCGCGGACTCTGTTCGTGCAGGGCGCGCGCGATCAACTCCTTGCCGGTGCCTGACTCGCCGACGATCAGCACGGGGTCTTGCGAATCCACGTAGCGATCGAGCAGCCGGAAGATCTCCTTCATCGGTTCCGACTCGCCGATGATCAAGCGGTAGTCGTGGCGTAGTCCTAGCGCGCGACGCGATGCTGCCAGCTCGCCGCGGACTTGGTGCAGTTCCGACACCTGCTTCTTGACCTTGCCCTCGAGTTTGGCGTTGAGTTCAGCGAGGCGGTCGTGCGCTTCGTGCAGCGCCTGATTCTTGGTGCGCAACTCGGTGACGAGCCGGGCGTTGCGGATTGCGACGCCGGAGATGTCAGCAAGCACGACGAGCAGGCTGCGGTCCTCCTCGGTGAACGCATGCTGCTGCAGTCGATTGTCGAGGTAGAGCGCGCCCTCGATCTGGCCGGCGATGCGCAGCGGAACGCACAGCACCGAACGCAGCCGTAGATCCTCGACACTCTTGAGCGCCTTGAAGCGGTCGTCTGACTGGGCGTTGACCGTGAGTCGCGCCTCACCCTCAGCGAGCACTTCCTGGATGATCGTCTTGCTGATGCAGCTGGCCGGGTCGGCGACTGCTTCGCCGACGAAGTTCCGCGCGACGGGTAGATTGAGCTCGTCCTTGGTGCCGAGTGCCAGGAAGCCACGTTCCGCCTCGGTCGTGCGGATCGCTGCGTCGACGATCACGGCGAGAAGGCGCTCCTGATCGAGCTCTTCGTTGAGCGCCTTGATGAGCCGCGCGAAGGTGCCCATGTCCAGCGGACCCTCGGTGTGACGCGTCTCCTCGGTCGCCAGGCTCTCGTTGTCCATCGACTCGGGAAGTGGCTCGACGCTGATCTCGAACGAACCCACGCGCAGCGTGTCGCCGGCGCGCATTTCGGCCATGTCGCCGGGCTCGATCTGCACGCCCCGCACGAAGGTCCCGTTCTGGCTGCCCTCATCGCAGATCGTGAACTGATCGTCCTGGCGCAGCAGCGTCAGGTGGTGGCGCGAAATGCTCTTCTCGGCCAGCGGCACGTCGCGGGCGCGGGAGCGGCCGAATGTGATCCGGCTCTTCGAGAAGCGGTGCGTCGTTCGTTCACCGTCCTTGGCGACGTGAACGAGGAAGGGGGGGCAGATCCGGGCCGTTTCTTGGGTGGCCATCTCCGTCATACTCTCCCATAGAACGCCGCTTCCTTGAAGCAACGCTGATGAGGCAACCTGGGCCCTGGTCCAATTTGGCCGTCCATGGACTCGAATCTCCGACCCAAGCTCCGTTTGCTCGAACCGACGGCCGGTAACGCCGGTGGCCACGAGGGGATAGGCCTGAGCGACCCGCGTGGGCTGTTCGAGGGGACCGTGTTCGTGCCCAGCGGGCTGATTCCCCTGCTGCAGCGTTTTACCGGTGAGGCCACCGTTTCCGAGATCGCCGCCGATCTATCGGCCATTTCCGGCGCAGAGGTCTCCATCGATATCGTCGCCGGGGTTGTCGCCGACCTGGACCAGCGCCTGTGCCTGGAAGGCGAGCGCTTCGACCGCGCGGTCGAAGCGCAGCGGAAAGAACTCGACGTGCTGCAAGCGTGGCCAGCGGTGCTCGCCGGTTCGGCCGGATACCCCGCTGACAGCGGCCAGTGCGTCGCCCGGCTCGACCAGATCGTCGGGGCGGTGCCGGCCACCTCGACCGATGCTCCGCGGATGGTCGGAGTCATCGCGCCGCACATCGATCTCGCGCGCGGCGAGCGCGGCTACAAGGCCGCCTACGCGGCGCTCGCGGCTGCACCGGTTTCTGATCTCTACGTCCTGTTCGGGACGGCGCACAAGGGCCCAGAGCGTTTGTTGGTGCCGACGCGCAAGGACTTTGTCACCCCACTCGGGACGGTCTCTACGGATGGCGACTTCGTCGATGCAGTGGCGCAGACGCTCGGCGAGGATCCCTACCGCGAGGAGTACCTTCACCTGCGCGAGCACTCGGTTGCCTTCCAGGCATTGTTCCTGCAGCACCTGGCTGGCGATCGCCCGATCCGGATCGCGCCGTTTCTGACGGGGTGCCTGCCCGATAATCCGCAGAACAGCGCCGAGGTGACCGAACTCGTCGAGGCAATCACAGGCGCGGTTCGGAGCTTCGACGGTAGCGTGACCTTCGTTGGCGGCGCCGACATGG
Source organism: Planctomycetota bacterium (assembly GCA_002685965.1). GTDB lineage: Bacteria > Planctomycetota > UBA1135 > UBA1135. The sequence goes on from NYZE01000164.1 coordinate 8,575, forward strand.
CGCACATGGGACCCTTCTTTGGCGATGCCGAACCGGTCGCGGACGAGTTGCTGACAACCGTCGAGCAACTCGACCGGCATAGTCTCGAGTTACTCGAACAGCGCGAGCTGGGTGCCTTTTTCGAGGACATCGAGGGTGACGGGAACCCACGCCGCATCTGCGGCACCGTGCCGATGTATCTGGTCGCGCGCTTGACCAAGGAGCTTGCCCCGGACTGCCGGGCCGAACTGCTCGACTACGGGCAGGCGCCGGCCGGCGACGGCTCGCAGGTCGTGACGTTTGCGTCGATGGCGTTTCGCGACGGATGAGCCTGGCCCTCGTCCTCGACGTCTGGGACCCGGCACGCGGGGGCCTCGAGGCCTACGCTGACGTTCTCTGCCGTGCCCTGCTCGAGCGTCGTGTCAACGTGACGATTGTCTGTGGTGTGGCCCGCGCCGCACCGCCGGGTGCACGCGTGATCAAGACCGGCAGCGCTGGCCTGGCATTCTGCCGCGACGCTGACGATGTTGTTCGTCGCGAGGATCTCGGCAGAGTCTGTGCGTTTCGCCATCCGGGCCGGCACGCCGATGTGTTCCTCCCGCTCGGCGGGCTGCTCGTTTCGTCGCTGGCCGCGCGGCGCGCGAGCGAGCCGCTGTTGCTCAGCGCGCCGCGCCGGTTGGCGCGAGCCCTTTCGCCGAAGACGCGTGGGTTCTTGGCGCGGGAAGCGGAGTTCTTCGCGAGCGAGGGTCTTGTGCTCGCGAGCTCACCACTGGTGCGAGACGAGATCGCACATCGGTTTCCACGCTTTCCAGGAAGGGTCGAGGTCGCTGGCTTGCCGGTCGACGACGCGAGGTTCCGCCTACCGCTGAATGGGGAACGAGACCAGCTGCGGCGTAGCCAGCTGTCTCTGCGCGGCGAGCCATGCCTGCTTTGGATCGGCAACGACCCGGTGCGTAAGGGGCTCAATGTCGCGCGTCGCGTGTTGCGGCGCTTGCGGCAGCGCAAGCTAGATGCGCGGCTCGTCTTGGTCGGCCACGGGACGAATCGCTACGACGGCTCTGAACCCGGCATCGTTGGTCTGGGTTTCACCGACACCGTGCCCGTCTTGCTGCGAGCGGTTGACGTGTTGCTCGCGCCCAGCCTCGAGGACAACCTGAGTTTCTCTGTGCTTGAGGCGCTCGCTACCGGATGCCCGGTCGTAACGACCGAGCGCAACGGCGCCGCGGACTGGATCACTGACCGGGACTGTGGCCGCGTCGTTGGCGACCCGCGGGACGTCTCGGCGTTGGACGCGGCGACGCTGGCGTTGCTCGAGCGTGGCATGCTCGACGACGAGCAGCGTCAGCGCCGACGGGCGGCGGTCGAGTCGTGTTTCCGCGCCAGCCACCTCGACCGCGTGTGCGCGACCCTTTCTTCCCTTACGCGATCCAACGCCCCTCGAACTCATCCAGGTTGACGCCGAGCGAGCGACGCGTTGCGCTTCGACCGCCTTCGGATCGCGCGGACAGGTGTCTTTCCGCCAACGAGGGGTCGGGTAGGGGCTGGCGTGGCCTCCCCCCGAGCGGCTGTGATGGGGGCCGTGGTGGCTGGCGCCACCACGGCGAGTGGGCAGAGCGGGAGGCGGTTAGACATGGGTCGGTTCCGGGCTGCCAGTAAAGAAGGGCACAATGAGCGGTGTGGATCGGGCAAACCTCCTGGCTACCGGGCGCCACCCGCTGACCTACTGCACCAACGTGCATCCGGCGGACGATCTAGCGGCAGCGGAGGCGGTCTATCGCGAGCTGGCCGCGCCGGCGCTGCGCAATGCGCTCGGCGAGGGCCCCATCTGCCTCGGTGCTTGGTGGCCCGCGGATGTGGCGCGCGCCCTCGCGGGCGACGAAGCACGGCTACGCGCCCATGGCGATTTGCTCGTCGAGCTCGGCCTCGTGCCGATGTCTCTCAATGTGTTCCCGTTGCAGCGCTTCCACGGGGACGGTGTCAAGGCGTCGGTCTACGACCCGAGTTGGGAAGACGAAACACGGCTCGAAGTCACGATCAACGCGGCGACTGCGATGGCCGTATTGCTGGAGCGTGCAGGTATCGATCACGGTGTGCTGAGCACGTTGCCACTCGGTTTCCGCGGTGCCGACCGCACAGGGCGGCCGACCAAGGCGCACGCGCGCAATGTCTTTTGCGCCGCGCTCGCGCTCGAGCGCTTGCGCGACGAGCGCGGTGTGCACCTCGTGCTGGCGCTCGAGCCGGAGCCTTGGTGTGTGCTTGAGACGATCTCGGAAACGGTGACGTGGATCGCCGACGAGGCGCTGGCCGTCGCGGCGAGAAATGGAAACGAGGCAGCGGTTCGCCGTCATGTCGGCGTGTGCATCGATCTTTGCCATGCGGCCGTGGTTGGCGAGGATCCCGTTGTTGGTGTCGAGCTATGTTCGAGTGCTAACGTGCGCGTCGGCAAGGTGCAGATCAGCGCGGCGCTCGTCGGTCGAGGGCCGGCGGGCCGTGATGCGTTGGTGGCGTTCGATGAACCGGTGTATCTGCACCAGGCGTTTGCGCGCGACGCGAGGGTCGGCCCGTTCGTCGACCTGTCAGAGCCCGCTCTGCGCGATGCCGAACTTCCGGACGACTGCGAACTGGTGAGCCATTTCCACGTTCCGATCCACGAAGCACGCATGGGTGAGCTGACCACGACACACCCGCAGGTCACGGCGTTTCTCGACGCGGTCGCGAACGACGTTCTTCCGGTAGGGGTCCCGCTCGAGGTTGAGACCTACACGAATCCACAGATCGCCGACGAGGTCGCGTTTGCGGCGAACTATCTACTCGGACGATGAACCGGCACTCCATGCGCCCGGCCGGGACTCGCGCCGACGAGCATTGTTTTGCCAATCCTCTGGTCGACAGGGTCAACGCCGAAGAGGCGCGGGCAGTGTCTCGTTTTTGCAGCGCCTATGCTTTTGCCGGCCAGAACCGCCATGGAGGGGCGCCCCGGGAGTTCGAGACAGGGCTCTCAGTCCAACCCGACTACATCCTCGCTACGTGCTGGCGACGATGCTCGCTACCGTCGGCACGATCGACGAGGCTTGCTCCCACTTGACCAGAAACTTGAAGCAGGACAGTAACAACGCTCAGGCGGTCGACGCGCGTGCGCGCTCGTAGCCCCGGGAGGTAGCGACATGCGCAACCGAACCATACCGATAGGTTGGGCTCTTGCCGGTGCGCTGTGCGTTACCGCCTCTTGCGGGTCGGACAGCGACACCTCTTTTGCTCGTCACCGCCCCGAGTTCATGGCGATCGCGCAACGCCTCGTCGAGAGCGCGAACCCCTGGTTCGGCAATGGCGCTCACGGAGTACCCAGCCGGCGTGCCGGTGGAGTTCCGGATCCCGTGCACGACGTTCGACTCGAGCCACGACATCGGGCGCTTCACTAACATCGCTCCTGCGCTCAACATCCACACGTTCAACGGTGCCGGCGGCGTGGTGGCTGAGGACTTCGACAACGACGGTGACATGGACATCGTCACGACCACGATGGACCCGGACGGTCCCGCCAGCTACTACCGCAACACGGGCACGGGCAGGTTCGAGAACCTGTCGGCGGCTTCGCGAATCGACGACCAGCTCGGCGGTCTTAACTGCACTCAAGCCGACTACGATGGCGACGGCGACATGGATGTGTTGGTGCTGCGTGGCGGTTGGCTGCTCGACGACGGCCACATCCGCAACTCGCTGTTGCGCAACGCCGGCGACGGCACGTTCGAGGACGTGACGCACGAGGCCGGCATGGCGACTCCGGCATATCCGACGCAGACCGCGGTCTGGGCGGACTTCGACAACGACGGCGACCTGGACGTGTACATCGGAAACGAGTCCCGCCCGAAGAATGGCGTCTCGTGTCCAGGGCAGCTCTTCATGAATGACGGTGACGGGCACTTCACCGACCGCGCGAAGGAGGCTGGCGTCACCAACGACCGGTTCTGCAAGGCGGTCACGGCGGGGGACATCGACAACGATGGCGACATGGACCTCTATGTGTCGAACAACGGACGGAACCGGCTGTATCTGAACAACGGCGACAGCACGTTCACCGACATCGCCAGTCAGGCCGGTGTAGGGGAACCGAACACCCGCAGCTTCGCATCGTGGTTCTTCGACTACGACAATGACGGCTGGCTCGACTTGTTCGTCGCCGCGTTCGCGGCGCGTCTGGAGGACGTCGTGTTGGACTACCTCGGTCAGCCGCACATAGGCACGTCCCCGTGTCTGTATCGAAACCTCGGCAATGGCCGCTTCGAGAACGTGGCCAAGCGCGTTGGTCTCGCGCATCCCTACCTGCCGATGGGGGCCAACTTCGGGAATCTCGACAACGATGGCTACCTCGACATCTACTTGACGACTGGCGACCCCGACTACTACACGCTGACGCCGAACGTGATGCTGCGCAATGACGGCGGCAAGCGCTTTCAGAACGTGACGACGTCTGGTGGCTTCGGTCACCTTCAGAAGGGGCACGGAGTCGCGTTTGCGGACTTCGACCACGACGGCGATCAGGACATCTACAACCAGCTCGGTGGGTTCTTTGCGGGCGACAAGTATCACAATGCGTTCTACGAGAATCCGGGTCACGGCAATCGGTTCTTGCACGTGCGGCTCGTCGGCACGACCAGTACCCGCAGCGCCGTCGGCGCGCGCATCAAGGTCGTTGCCAAGACGGCAGACGGCACGGTCACGCTGCACCGCGCGGTCGGCAGCGTCAGCAGCTTTGGTGGCTCGCCGCTGCGCCAGGAAATTGGGCTCGGCAAGGCGACCGCCATCGAGAGTCTCGAGGTGCGCTGGCCGAAGTCGAAGACGAAGCAGGTGTTCTCCAACGTGCCTATCGACGCGTCGATCCGGATCACGGAAGGCAAGGACGAGATCAAACGCTTGGAGCTGCGGACGTTTCGCTTCCAGCGCTAGCTGTCCAGAGATGGACGGGGTGTCGTGTCCCGGGCGTATCGTTGGGCGGTGGGATATCGTGCGCGCACCATGACCGACGTTGCCATCATCGGGGCTGGCGTGATCGGCTGCTCGATCGCGCTCGAGCTCGCCCGGCGCGATGTCTCCACGACCGTGATCGACCGCCACGGTGCCGTCGGACACGGCTCCACGTCAGCGTCGTGCGGGATCGTCCGCCGCTACTACTCGACGCCGACGATGACGGCGATGGCGCAGGAGGGCGCCCTCGTCTGGGCCGACTGGCAGTCCTATCTCGGCACCGACGATGCCTCCGAGTTGGCCCGCTTCGAGCGTCCGGGGATGCTCTTCATCCCGCCGAAGATCGACGAATCCGTGCAACGGACGCTCGCCCACATGCGAGAGCTCGGCGTCGACGCCGAGCTCTTGAGCCCAGAGGAGGTCGCTCGGCGATTTCCCTTCCTGGAGACCGCGTCTCAGTCGCCGATCCGCAGTCCACACGACGATGACTTCTTCCGTGCGACCGGGCGCTCGATCGAGGGCGCGGTCTTCGAGGCCGACGCGGGCTACGTGGTTTCTCCGCTGCTCGCCACGCAGAACCTCCACGCTGCCGCGCAGGTCGCTGGTGTCGGTTTCCGTCTCGGCTGCGGTGTCGTGCGCGTCCAGGTGGAAGCCGGCAACCGCTTCCAACTGGAGCTCTCCGACGGCACCGCGTTGGATGCGGCCGTCCTCGTCAACGTCGCGGGTCCCCATTCGGGAGTCGTCAATCGCATGGTGGGCGTCTCCCTGCCGATCGAGACCCGACCACTCAGGCGCGAGGTCGCAGCGATCCGCAATCCGCGCTTCACGGAGCCCGGCGAGCCGCCGGTGCCAGTCGTCGGAGATGTGGACTCCGGGGTCTACTGGCGTCCCGAGTCCGGGGGCCGAGACCTTCTCGTGGGATCGCTCGACCCGCAATGTGACGTCCTGGAATGGGTTGCTGATCCGGACGACTGGAACACCAACTGCACCGAGGCGGGCTACGAACGCCAGGTCATGCGGACCATGAAGCGATTCCCCGAGGTCGATCTCGACAAGCGGCGCGGCATCGCCGGCCTCTACGACGTCACCCTGTGCGACTGGCACCCGGTCCTCGATCGAACCGACCTGCCCGGCTACTACGTGGCGATGGGCACGAGTGGTTCGTCGTTCAAGACCGCGCCCGTGATCGGCGCCGTCATGGCAGAGCTGATCGCGGCGTGCGAAGCAGGTCACGATCACGACGCCGTTCCTGTTCGCATCCAGCTGCCACGAACCGGGTTCGAGGTTGATGTCGGTTTCTTCTCGCGCTTGCGTGAGGGTCGGATGTCGAGCGGCACTGTCCTCGGCTGAGGAGCTTGGCGGCCGCGGTCATTCCTCAGCGTCGCTCGTCGCCTTCGTCTCGTCTCGCAGGCGAACCCTCGCTGCTCGGAACTGAGCCCAAACACGGCCACGATGATCGACTGGACCGTGCCAATGCCACGTGAAGTTCGAGTCTACTGGAAGCACTCGAGGTACTTCAGGCCACTGCCGGTGTTGAACAAGATGACGGTCTCATCACGGGTGACCGATCCCCCGTCGACGAGTTCCGCCAACGCGGCGACCAGGGTGCCGGCTTCGGGGGCAGCGAAGACGCCGTCGGCCGTCGCGAGCTGGCGACAGCCGGCGATGAGCGCGTTGTCCGAGATGGCGACAGCGCCGCCGTTACTCTCGTGCAGCACGCGCAGGATCCAACGGTCAGCGAATGGCGCTGGCACGCGCAGGCCAGCTGCGATGGTCTGGGGGTTGGCTGGGGGAGTGATGCGCTCGAGGCCGCCGTGGAAAGCCTCGACGACGGGCGCACAACCGTCGGCTTGTACTGCATACATGCGCGGCAGTGGCGCTTCCGGATCGAGCCAGCCGAGCTCGCGCATCTCGTGAAAGGCCTTCCACATGCCGACCAGGCCGGTGCCGCCCCCGGTCGGGTAGAGGATGACATCCGGTAGCGTCCAGCCGAGTTGTTCGCAGACCTCAAAGCCCATCGTCTTCTTGCCTTCGACGCGGTACGGCTCCTTGAGCGTCGAGAGGTCGAACCAACCGTTGGGCGCGGCGTGCTCGCGCACCCAAGCGCCGCACGCGCTGATGTTGCCGTCGATCAGCGTGACGTGCGCTCCGAGTACCTCGCACTCGACCTGGATCGCCGCCGGCGTGTTCCGTGGCATCGCAACGTGGACGGGCAGACCGGCGCGCGCGCCGTAGGCTGCGGCTGCGCTCGCAGCGTTGCCGGCTGATGGCACCGCGAGCGCCTCGACGCCGAACGTCTTGGCCATCGACACCGCCGCGCTCATGCCGCGCGCCTTGAACGAGCCGGTCGGGTTCTGGCCTTCGTCCTTGACGTAGAGCTTGGTCAGCCCGAGCTCGCTGCCGAGTCGGTTCGCCGGCAAGAGCGGGGTGCCGCCTTCGCCGAGCGTGACAGGCTCGACATCGGCGGCAACGGGCAGCACTTCGCGATAGCGCCACATGTCGAAGGGTCGCCCGACGATCTGATCGCGGGACACGGCTTCCCTGGCCGCTCTGAGCTCGTAGCGCGCCTGCACGTTCGCGCCACAGCTCTCACAGATCGTCCTCAACTGCTTGGCGTCCGCCGACCACCCGCACTCCGTGCACTCAACGCATTTCAGGAACATGCGCGCAGCATGCCCGCTCGGGGGTCACGGAGGGTGGATTCGCCAACTTCGATCGTGGGCGCGAGCCCCGTCGAACTCCCAACCGCAGGCCCGCACGGCCCGCCATCATGGAGACTTGCCGGTCTTCTTCGATCCTTGCTTGGCCGCTGCCTTCTTCTTGCGGGCTTCGGCGATGGCGGCGAGGAGTGCCTTGCCTCTGATGTGCCAGGGATCGGTCGCGGGCCGTTTGCCGATCAGTTCGCGGGCCAGCGTCTCGGCCTCGTTGAACTTGCC
>NYZE01000165.1 GCA_002685965.1 Planctomycetota bacterium
CGTAGCCTCGACGGGGCTCGTGGACCACCTCAACGCCGTGACCCACGGCGACCTCGGCGCTGCCGTCCGTCGATCCATTGTCGACGACCACGACGCGCAGTTCCTCGGTCTGCCACGGCAGTTCGTCCAGCACCTGGCCCAACGCTCCCTCCTCGTTGAGGCAGGGGATCACGATCAGGACATCCGCTGGGGGCGCAGGTCTGGAAGGCATCGGTCGCGCGTGGTACAAGTTTCCGCTCGTTTTTTCGAGGTGAAGTTGCTTCTTCACCCATCCTTCTGGGTTCGTTCTGCCTTCCATCTGGGTTCACAGAGCGTTCTGCTGAGCCTCTTCCACGTTCGGGGTTGTCATGGCCGATGCGCCGCTCGCCGTGCTCTTGCTGGCTGCCGGTAAGGGTACGCGCGCCAAGGTATCGCTGCCGAAAGTGCTGCTGCCACTGTGTGGTGGCACCCTGCTCGACTATGCCCTCGACGCGGCCGGGGGTCTGGAACCGCACCACGTCGTCACGGTCGTGCACCACGGCATGGAGCAGATCACGAAGCGCTTGGGGGAGCGTTTCGAAGAGGAAGGGATCATCGTCGTCGACCAGGGCGAGCCGCTCGGCACCGGTCACGCCGTGCAGCGTGCCCTAGATGGTCTCGACCGAAAGCTCGGTCATGAGTTCGAGGGCAACGTCCTCGTGCTCTACGGCGACACGCCTTTGATCACGCGCGACTCGCTGCTCGACGTCGTCGAGACGCTCGAGTTGCCACCAGAGCCCGGTACGCGCTCGGGACAGAACGGCAACCCCAAGGGCAGCATCGTCGCGTCACTCTTGACTTGTCAGGAGATGGCGCAAGAGGGGCTCGGTCGCATCCTGCGTGATCAACACGGTTGCTTCGTGGCGATTCGCGAGGAGCGCGACTGCTCCGACGAGGAACTCGAGATCCAGGAGGTCAACACCGGGATCTGCGCGTTCCGTTCGAGTGCACTGCGCCAGGCATTGCCGAGCCTGAAATCAGACAACACCCAGGGCGAATACTACCTGACCGACGTGTTCGGGTGGCTCGTTGCCGAGGGTGAGAACGTCGAAGCAGTGCCGACCTTCGATCCGGACGAGGTATTGGGGATCAATGACCTCGACCAACTCGCCCACGCCCGCTGGGTCATGCAAGACCGGCTCTTGCTCAGTCACTTGCTCAACGGCGTGCTGATAGAGGATCCGGCGACGACGGTCATCGAGCGTGACGTGCAGATCGGCGCCGAGACCACCATCTTGCCATTCGTCGTGATTCGCAACGGCGCGCGCATCGGGCGCGGCTGCGAGGTCGGCCCGTTCACGCACCTACGCGTCGGCGCCCAGCTCGAGGACGGCGCCGAGGTCGGCAACTTCGTCGAGATGAAGAACAGTACGCTGGGATCGGGCAGCAAGGCCAAGCACTTGACCTACCTCGGCGACACGGTCATCGGCAAGAAGACCAATATCGGCGCGGGCACGATCACGGCCAACTACGACGGCACTGCCAAACACAAGACAGGAATCGGCGATGGCGTCTTTATAGGCTCGGGGGCGGTCCTCATTGCACCCATGACGGTTGGCGATCGGGCGAGCACCGGGGCTGGAGCGATCGTTACCAAGGACGTTCCTGAGGGCGAAGTTTGGATAGGGGTGCCTGCGCGTAAGCTGCGGGACAAGGAGGGCACATGACTTTCCATCGCCTGCGCGTCTTTGCAGGGAATGCGCACCCGGAACTCGCCAGCGCGATCTGTCGCGAGCTCGTGATCGATCCCGGCGAGGCCGTGGTCGGCCGCTTCCCCGACGGGGAAATCGACATGAAGGTCAACTGTGACGTGCGCGGCGCGGATTGTTTCGTCGTGCAGCCGACCTGTCCGCCCGTCAACGAGAACCTCGTCGAACTGCTCGTCATGATCGACTGCCTGCGCCGCGCTTCGGCGGACCGCATCACGGCGGTCGTGCCTTACTTCGGCTACGCGCGCAAGGACCGCAAGGACGAGGGGCGTGTGCCGATCACGGCGAAGCTCGTCGCCAACATGATCACGGGCGCCGGTGCCGATCGCGTCCTGACGGTCGACCTGCACGCAGCTCAGATCCAAGGGTTCTTCGATATTCCCGTCGATCACCTTTATGCGCGACCGGCGTTCTTGCCGGTGGTACGACAACTGGGTCTCGAGGACCTCGTCATCGTGTCGCCCGACGTTGGCGGCGTGAAGCTCTGCCGCGCCTACTCCAAGGAACTCGAAGCGGGTCTCGCGATCGTCGACAAGCGACGCGTGTCGGGATCGGAAACGGTTGTCGAGCACCTCGTCGGCGAGGTCGCGGACAAAGCCTGTCTGATCGTCGACGACTTGATCTCGACCGGCGGCTCGATCACCGATGCCGCGCGGGTGGTCAAGGAGAACGGGGCCAAGCAAGTCTATCTACTCGCAACACACGCAGTGTTCTGCGGGCCGGCGGTCGAGCGTCTCGACGATGCACCGATCGAGCGTGTGTTCTTCTCGAACAGCATTCCTCTGCCCGAAGAACGCCGGCCAAACAAGGCTGAGACCGTTTCGTTGGCGCCGATGCTCGCCAAGGCCATCGACAGCATTCATCGCAGCGAATCGGTCAGCCGCCTGTTCCAAAAGCGGAAGTAGCCCCGACAGATAGCTGACATCTGACACCTGAATCACAGCCCGCGCGTCGGTTGCACCGGCACGCAGCACACTGAGGAAGAACTATGGAAGTCGCGAACATCAACGTCACTGAGCGCGAGGAGCGCGGTCGCCGGAAGGTTGCTGCGGTGCGGTTGCGCGGTGAGATCCCGGCCGTGATCTATGGCCAGGACCGGGAGAACATCCACCTGAGCCTCGCGGGGCGCGAGTTCACGAAGCTCGTCATGACCCATCACAAGCTTTTTCAGCTGCACTATCCGGGCGGGCGGACGGTCGATGCGTTCCTGCAGGATCTGCAGTGGGACGTCCTCGACGACCTGATCATGCACGTCGACTTCAAGCGCATCAGCCTCGACGAGAAGATGCGCTCGCACGTCGAGATCCGCTTCGTCGGCCAGCCCAAGGGTGTGTCCAAGAACGGTATCTTCGAGACCGTGATGAAGACCGTGCACGTCGAGTGCCTGCCCAAGGACCTGCCGGACGAGCTGCGCCTCAACGTCAACTCGCTCGATGTCGACGAGTCGATCCACCTCAAGGAGGTGTCGCTGCCCGAGGGAGTCGTCGCTCTCGACGACCTGGATGCGCTGGTCTGCCACTGCAAGCTCCGTCTCGAGCAGGAGGACGAGGACGAGGACGAGGGCAAGGTGGAGGGCGATGGTTCCGAGCCCGAGGTCATCGGCAAGGACAAGGAGGACGGGGGCGACGGCGACGAGTAGAGCCGGGTCGCGGTGGGCCCGTCTGGCGCGGCCAGAGCAGTCCTTGTGGGCCCGCCGCCGTTCAGCTAGGCTCCTCGCCCCTTTCAGCAGCCTCTCTGCTCAGTAGTCTGACTGTTCAGTGGCCTCACTGCCCGCGGACTCGCCGCCGGATGCGCCTCGCCTCGTTGTGGGGTTGGGCAACCCCGGTGCGGAGTATCACGGCACACGGCACAACTTGGGCTTCGAGGTACTGGACGGGTTGGCCGAGCGTTTCGGGCTCAAGTTCGCGCGACAAGCGCGGACCAAGGGGCTCGGGCCGGTGCGGGCCAAAGCGTGTGCGGGCGATAACGCGGCAGGGCCGTTCCTGCTCGTCAAGCCTTGGACGTATATGAACCTGAGTGGCGAGGCCGTGGCGGCCTACGCGCGCTTCTACCGGCTGCGGCCGGAATCGATCTTTGTCATTGTCGATGATCTGAACCTGCCTCTGGGCCGGATGCGAATCCGGGCGGGAGGCAGCCCCGGCGGGCACAACGGGCTCAAGTCCCTGATTGCTTGCCTGGGTACCGAAGGCTTCCCCCGTCTGCGGATGGGGATCGCGATCCCGGATGCCGATGCGGGTCCTTCTCTCGGGGACATGACTGTTCACGGAGACATGGCCGACTTCGTCACGGACGCTTTCTCGGACGAAGAGCGCGAGTTGCTCGCGCCAACGCTCGAGGACGCGGTCGAGGCGGTCACGCGCTGGCTGAATGGTGACCCGCTCCAGGACCTCATGAATCGCTACAACGCTGTTCAGAATGAGGTGCACCCTTCGGATTCCGATCAGCGATCCCCGCCAGACTCTCTTCGAGAACCAACCGAGCAGACGGACAAGTGAAGACCTACGAAGCAATGCTCCTCCTGGACAACCGGGAGGTAAAGAAGGGCTGGGCCCCGCTCAAGGAGCAGGTCGATGCTGTGCTGCGGAAGAACGGCGCCGAGATCGTCGTGGCCAAGCGCTGGGACGAGCGCAAGCTGGCCTTCGAGATCAAGAAGCAGCGCCGCGCGACGTACTACCTGGCCTACCTCAAAGCCGATCCCGAGAGCGTTTCCACGATTCGCCATGCGCTGGCGCTGACCGGGCCGGTCTTGAGGCACCTGATCCTCACGTGCGAGGAGGTCCCCTCCGAGGCTTACGAGCCCGAGCGCGAGTTTGAGATCGACAAGCCTGATCCCGAGGAGACCACCGACACGGCCAAGGACGGTGGTGCCAAGGACGGTGGCGCTGAGGGCGGTGCGGACGTGGCAAGCGACGCTTTGGCGGCCGATGGCGGCACGGGGGCGGAAGCCACCGAAAGCGGCGACTCCACGCCGGCCGCCACCGAGAGCGACGATGCAGTCGCGACTGATGCAGTCGCGACTGACGCAGAAGCGACTGACGCAGTCGCGACTGACGCAGAAGCGACCGACGCAGAAGCGACCGACGGCGAGTCGACTGGTGACGACGCCACGACAGACAAGGAGGGGGAATAGTCACATGGCAGCGTTCCGCAACTTCAAGAATTTCACCCGCGACGCGAAAAAGACGAGGCCGGAGGAATCGCTCGACTACAAGAACGTCAACTACTTGCAGCAGCTGATGTCGCCGCAGCACCGCATCCTGTCGCGCAAGCGCACCGGGTTTACCGGCCGCCACCAGCGCCAGCTCATGCGCGCGATCAAGCAGGCACGCTTCCTCGCACTCGTGGCCTACACTTCCTAAAGGAGACGAGCGATGGCAAGGACGAAGCGACAGCTCGAAGTTCTCCTGCTCGAAGACCACGGCGAACTCGGCAAGGCTGGCGACCTCGTGGCCGTCGCGCCCGGCTACGCTCGCAACTTCCTACTCCCTCTGCGCCGCGCAGCTCGGCCGAGCAAGGAAGCCCTCCGTCTGCTGGAAGAGCGACGTCGCCGCGTCGTGTCCGACGCGCGCGACCGCGAAGCCGAGGTGGACGCGCTCGCCGAAGCTATCCCGGCGACCAACGTGACGCTCGAGATGAAGGCTTCCAAGGAAGGCCACCTCTACGGATCGGTCACGGCGCAGATGATCGCCGAAGCCATGCAACGTGCTGGGCTCGATGTGGTTGCCACGCAGGTCCGACTGGAAACGACGATCAAGGAGATCGGCCAGTTTGACGTCCCGGTCCACGTGCACGGTGACCTGACCGTGAGCGCCCGACTCTGGGTCGTCAGCCAGGCCGAGTAGCCCGGGTCGCCGGCGCAGGCCAGGGTCGCCGTGCGGCCAGCGGGAGGAATCGCCCCGGCTCACGGGCTCAGAACGCCCTGACCGCAGCCTGGGACGTGGACGTAGACGAGCCTTGCTCTGCTGGGCTCGTCCGGGTTTGCTACTCCTTGGGAGAGGAACCAGCGTGCAAGTCGAGCAGTCGACGGGGCGTTCTGCGCCGAACAATCTGGAGGCCGAAGCAAGTGTGCTGTCGGCCATGCTCATTGATGAGGAGTCGTTGGCTGAACTGGTGCATCTGGTGCAGCCAGAGGACTTCTACAAGCCAGCGCACCAGCACATAGCAGCGGCGATTCAAACCCTCGCCGAGCGGCAGGAACGAGTCGACCACGTCACGCTCGCGGCCGAGTTGGAGCGCGAGGGCAAGCTCGAGGACGTTGGCGGGCGCCCCTATGTCTTCAACGTTTCCGAGTACGTGCCGACCGCCGCGAGCGCGCGCTATCACGCCGACATCGTGCGCAACCACGGCGTGTTGCGTCGTCTGATCTCGACCACCACGGAGATCGCTAACCGCGCCTTCGATGGGCGCGACGAAGCGATGGTGTTGCTCGACGACGCTGAGCGGCAGATCTTCGAGATCGCGCGCAAGGGCGCGACGACCGACCCGCGGGCCCTGTCGGAGCTGCTGCTCGAGACGTTCGAACGCATCGACAAGTTTCGTGGCCGAAACGCGACGACCACTGGCGTGCCTACTGGCTATGTCGACCTCGACGCGATCACGGCTGGTCTGCAGCCGGGTGAGCTCACCGTCGTGGCTTCGCGACCGTCCATGGGCAAGACCTCGTTTGCGTTGAACCTGTTGGAGCGTTCCGCCACGGAGGGATACGGTACGGCGTTCTTCAGCCTCGAGATGTCGAGCGCTCAGGTCATGCAGAATCTCCTCTGCTGTCGAGCCCGTGTGAACGCGCACAATCTGCGCCGCGGCCGTGTTTCCAACGAAGATTACCGGCGGCTCAAGGAGGGCTCCGACGGCATCAGTGACGCGTCGGTCTTCATCGATGACGCCACGTCCATGACGCCGCTCATGTTGCGCGCCAAGTCGCGTCGTTTGAAGCAAAAGCACAACATCCAGATGGTCATCGTCGACTACCTGCAGCTCATGACCGGCGGTGGCAAGTACGACAACCGCGCCCTCGAGATCGCCATGATCAGTCGCTCGCTCAAGGGGTTGGCCAAGGAACTACAGGTGCCGGTGATCGCCATCTCGCAGCTCAACCGTGGCGTCGAGAACCGCGACAAGGGCGGACACCGCCCGCGTATGTCCGACCTGCGCGAATCCGGCGCCATCGAGCAGGACGCCGACGTGATCATGCTCCTGCACCGCGAGGACTACTACCAGGAGACCGAGCAGAACCGCGGACTGGCGGAGGTCATCGTCGCCAAGCAGCGCAACGGACCGACGGGTAGCGTCAAGCTGCGTTTCTTCCGCGAGTTCATGCGGTTCGAGTCGTTCTCGGGGCACGCGGAGCCTGTCGCTTGAGGTTGACGGGCCAGCCGGCGGCCGTGCTGGCGAGCCTGCTGTGTGTCGCGGTTCCGCTCGCGCAGCCGCCCGCTGCCCCTCCTGCTCAGGGGTCTCTCGCTCAGGATCTGAAGAGCTTCACTGGCCGGCGCGTTGCAGGCGTCGACATCCAGGGGTTGCGGCGGTTGTCCAAGAGCGTCGCGTTGGCGAGCCTTGGCACACGCAAGGGAAAGAGGCTCTCGCCGTTGGTCGTGCAGGGCGACTTGTCTGCGCTGTGGAAGGGACTCAAGATCGAAGCGAACGTGCGTGTACGCGCGGTCGATGCGGCCAAGCCCGACAGCGAGGTGCTCGTGACGTTCGTCGTCACCAAGGAATACCCGCGCTACGAGACGACGGTGTTCAAGGGGCTCGGCCACTTCACCGAGGAGCAAGTGCGTGGGATGCTCGGCGACGATGAGGTCGAGCAACTGACCGAGATCACGGCGGACAGCCTCGCGCGCCGGCTCGAGGAACGCTACGACCGGGATGGCTACCCGTTCTGCAAGGTCACTGTACGGGTGGACGACAAGCAGTCGATGATCACGCTGCTCGTCGATGAGGGACCGAACGTCAAGGTCCGAAGCCTCGACTTCCGCGGCAACGAAGCGTTCCCGGACACGTCGATCCTCGGGTTGACGTGGAATCTCATGGGCTCGGCCAAGCTCAAGGGCACGCCTGGGTTCCTGGGTGACGCGCCGTTCTCGCGCAAGGTCCTGGCCGAGGACCTGGACCGCTTGCGGCGCTTCTATCGTGCGTATGGCTACAAGGATGCGTTGGCCGAGGTCTACGACCTCAGATGGTTCGAAGATCGTACGGGCGTCGATATCGTCATCCGGATCTTCGAAGGCCCGCTCTACCGCATCGACTCCGTGGCCATCGAAGTCGAAGGCTACCCGGACGCGGCAGCGCCCGAGTTCAAGCCGGAAGACCTCGCCGGTGAGATCAAGGTCGCCCCTGGCGATCCGGTCACGCAGGACGCGATCCAGGCGGACATGCGCCGCCTGGCCCTCTTCTACGGCAAGCGTGGATTCCCGTCGCGCGACGAATACCCGGGCCTCGGCGAATCCTCCTTCCGGGTGCAGGATCCGGTCGAAGTCGTCGATCCGGAGCGATCGCGCATCAAGCTCATCTACCGCGTGCGCGAGGGCAAGCGCAAGCGGCTCCGTCAGGTGCGGATCACTGGCAACCGCTACACGCGGGACGCCGTTGTGCGCCGCAGTCTCTCCGTGATGCCCGGCGATTGGCTCGACATGGAGGAGTTGGCCAAGAGCCGCGACCGGCTCTTGGGTAGCCAGTACTTCGGTGACTATCGGATCGGTGACCAGGGCGTGCACCTGCGCTTGAAGCCGGTCGCCGGCGAGGACGAGTTCGTCGACCTCGAAGTCGCGGTCAAGGATGGCACGACGGGGCAGATCCTGTGGGGTGGTGGTTTCTCCTCGAGCGCCGGTCTGTTCGGCAACGTGCAATACCGCAAGCGCAACTTCGACTGGCGGCGCTCGCCGACCGGATGGAACCCGATCGACTGGTTTGCCCAGCTCCTCGACAACCGAGCGTTTCACGGGGGTGGCCAGACGCTCTACATCGATCTGCAGCCGGGCACGGTCATCAGTGCGGCGTCGGCCGACTTCTTCGAGCCTGACCTGTTAGGCGGGCACTTGGACACGATTGGCCTCGGGCTGAACGGGTCGCGCTGGTTGCGTGGCTACGACTCCTATCGTGCAGACCTTCTGTCCGCTGGCATGCGTCTGATGCGCAAGTTCGGCCATGACCTGCAGGTGACGGCGTCGATGAACCACCAGCGAGTGAATATCGCCGACATCGAAGCGGATGCGCCGGCGATCGTGTGGGACGCTGAGGGGCGGAACGTCATTCGATCGATCGGCTTGAGTGGTCGTTACACGGACGTCGATGCGATCCTGCGCCCGACCAAAGGCGTTCGGCTCAGTGGCTATTTCACCGTGTCACCGGAGTGGCTTGGCAGTGACGAGCGCTTCTGGAAGGCCGGGGCCGCCGTCAACGGCTACGTCTCGGTGCACCGGGACTCACGCGGTCGCGCCCATGTCATCGAACTGCGCGCGCGCCTCAACCACGGTGAAGGCATCCAGGGCGACTCGACGTTACCGCTCACCGAGCGCTTCTTCATGGGTGGGCAGGGAACTCTGCGCGGCTTCGACTTCCGCGGTGCCGGCCCGACGCAGTTCGGTCACCCGACTGGCGGGCGCACGCAGCTGTTGTCGGGGGTCGAGTGGAGCTTTCCGCTCTTCTCGACTCGACCGGAGGGCGCAGTCACGGAGACCGAGTTGATCCGGGGCGTCGGGTTCTTTGATGCGGGTATGCTCGGCGAGGGCTTTGACGATCCGCTCTTCCGCCAGACTCGCGTCAGTGTCGGTGTCGGGGTCCGGGTCCTGATCCCCGGCCTCGGCGGCCTACCGATCGCCCTGGACCTCAGCTGGCCCCTCTATCGCCAGGAGTCCGACGACCGCCAGGTGTTCAGCTTCAGCTTCAAGTTCAACTAGGCAGGCCGGCCACCGGGCGTCCGCCACGCAACAGCCTTGCTCTCCCCGCCTGGCGGCGGTTTCATGATTCCCATGATTCCTGCGATACTGCTCTGCCTCCTCCTGCCGGCACAGGACAAGCCGGCTTCGGACAAACTTCTCGTCAAGCTCTCCGTTCCCGGCGGCTACATGACCCCCGGTGACCCGCTGCCCGTGAAGATCGAGGTTCACGCGAAGGCCGACACCTGGCTCAAGGCCGGTTTGATCACCGGCAACGCGATTGAGGTCTGGGTGGCCGGGAAGAAGCTCGGTAGCGTCGGCAAGACCAGCAAGACCAAGGTGCGCTTCCCCAAGGGGGCGCACATGGCGGTCGAAATGCCGATCGATCTGAGTGGCATCCTCAAGCGTGCCGGCGCACGCCCGACAGCGGCAAAGCCCGTCGAAATCGAGCTAGGCCTACCGGGTGGTGCCAGGAGCAAGATCAGCGTCGTACCTGACTTCAAGAAAGTCGACATCGACAAGCTGGACCTCACGAAGACGCGCGTCGCGCTCGTGACCAACTTCGGCACGATGGTCGTCGCGTTCCGGCCCGACCTGGCGCCGAAGACCGTGCGCAGCTTCGTCAAGTTGTCCCGGGACGGCTTCTACGACGGCACTCGGTTCCACCGGGTGCTCAAGGGATTCATGATCCAGGGCGGCGATCCGAACACCAAAGACGACGATCCGTCCAATGACGGCACCGGCGGGCCCGGCTACTCGCTCAAAGCCGAGTTCAACAACCTCAAGCACGTCCGCGGCATCCTATCGATGGCGCGCAGTCAGGATCCGGACTCGGCAGGTTCGCAGTTCTTCGTCATGCATGGGTTGTCACCACACCTGGACGGCAAATACACCGGGTTCGGTTCGCTGGTCGATGGACTCGACGCTTTGGACCGGATCGCCAACGTCGAGGTCAAGGCCAGGTCTGGTCAGATGGAGCGCTCGGTCCCGACCACCCAAGTGTGGCTGCACCGCGCTGTCGTGCTGGGGGTGCTCAAGTAATGACGACCCTCGATATCACGAGCGTTGATCACAGCCGGGTCGAAGCTGTCTTCGATACCGACAAGGGCGCGATGACGATTCGCTTCCTGCCCGAGAAGGCGCCGAACACGGTGCGGAACTTCCTCGAGTTGTCGCACAAGGGGTTCTACGACGGCCTGACCTTCCACCGCATCATCAAGGGCTTCATGGTGCAGGCCGGTTGCCCGCGTGGTGATGGGACCGGTGGACCCGGCTACATGATCGATGCCGAGTTCAACGACACCGTGCACGAGCGCGGTGTGCTGTCCATGGCTCGTAGCCAGGATCCGGATTCGGCTGGCAGCCAGTTCTTCATCGTGCACGGGGACCACGCGTCGCACCTTGATGGGGCCTACACGGCGTTCGGGCGGGTGGTTGAAGGGCTCGATGTTCTTGATGCACTCGCTTCGGTGCAGACCAGGGCGAGCGGTCCGAACGGTGAGCCGAGCACTCCGGTCGAACCGATCCGGATCCGTGGCGTGAATCTGCGCGTGGCTGCCGAAGAGCAGGCTGCGTCCGACGGGGAAGCCGAGAGCGAGACTGCGTCCGCCGGCGAGTCGGGCGCCGACGAGACTGCGGTTGATGCCTGAGTTCGAGCACGTGTTGTGGGACGCCGTCGATGGTGTCTGCACGATCACGATCAACCGACCCGACAGACTCAACGCGCTCGACACTTCGGTGATCGAGGAGCTTGGCGGGGCCTTCGAAGAAGCGTTCGTCTCCGACGAGGTCGGCGTCCTCGTGCTGACCGGTGCTGGCAGCAAGGCGTTCGTCGCTGGTGCGGACATCGGCATGCTCGCCGAACAGGGCGTACTCGAAGGTAAGGAGAACAGTCTGCTCGGTCAGGACCTGCTCGAACTGATCGAGGATGGCTTCAAGCCGGTCATCGCGGCGGTCAACGGCTTCGCGCTCGGCGGCGGTCTCGAACTCGCTCTAGCATGCGACTTTCGCTACGCGTCGAGCAGCGCGTCGTTTGGTCTACCCGAGGTTGGCCTTGGCATCATTCCGGGCTACGGCGGCACGCAGCGTCTGCCGCGGACGGTCGGCATCGGTTACGCGCTCGAGATGATCCTGTCCGGCAAGCGCATCGACGCAGCCGAGGCGTTGCGGGTTGGCCTCGTCAATCGCGTCACGGAGCCGGATGAGCTGCTCGACGAAGCCCGCGCCACCGCGCAAGCGATCCTCGAGAAGGGGCCGCTCGCGGTCCGTTTCGCCAAGGAAGCGGTTCGTCGCGGCCTCGGGATGTCCCTCAAAGATGGTCTCGAACTCGAAGCCGACCTGTTCGGAATGATCTCCTCGACCAAGGACATGAAGGAAGGCATGCAGGCGTTCCTCGAGAAGAGGAAGCCGGACTTCGTCGGCGAGTAACCGGCAGAGCAAGGCGAGTGCCCGTAGGGCACGAGGCTTGCTCCGCCCCCTGCCTTGGGCGCATGCTCTGGACGTGGTTTCGAACCGGAGGCGGAAGAAGGAGGCCAAGAAGCAAGGTCTTACGGAGCCTGAGCTACGGCTGGTGGAGCTCGTCGAGGAGATCCTCGACAAGTTCCGTTGGCAGCAAGTGCTCGTGCACGCACAGAGCTTTCTGCTGCGGGACAAGTTGAAGATCTCGGACGCGGAGCTGAACAAGTTGCTGGAGGCGGCGTCGCGCGCAGTCGACAAGGATGCTGCGTGGACGGGTTGGCAGGAGCGGCTCGGGCGGCTCAAGGGAGAAGTGCTTGAAGCGCGGCGATCGATCCGTCGCGAGCGCAAGCAGATCTTGCGCGAGGCGGGGGGGTGACCCCGATCACGGGGTGCGTCATCTCGCTCGACGAGGAAGACCGCATCGAGCATTGCCTGCGCAGCTTGTCGTTCTGCGATGAAGTCGTTGTGCTCGACAGCGGCTCGAGCGATCGAACGCGGCAGCTTGCAGAGGCATGTGGTGCGCGGGTCGAGACCCAGGACTTCCTCGGTTACAGCGCGCAGAAGCAACGCTGTGTCGACCTCGCGCTGCACGATTGGATCTTCTCCCTCGACTGTGACGAGGCGGTGACGGAGGAACTTTCTGTCGAGCTGCGGTCCCTGGCCAGGCATGGGCTGGCCGCGAACGGCCCGGCCGGCTTCCGTGTGCCGCGGCGCAACATCTATCTCGGCCGTGCCATGCGGCACGGCACGTTCTGGCCCGACCGCAAGCTCCGTCTCTTCGATCGACGCCGCGCGCGATGGGGCGGTACGAATCCGCACGACCGAGTCGAGTTGATCGGCGCGCATCCGATCGAGGATCTCAACGCCGCCATCGAGCACATCAGCTATCGGTCGCTTGACGAGCACCGTGACACGGTGCAGCGCTTTGCCGAGGTGGCGGCCGAAGCGATGGCAGCCGAGGGTCAGAGCGCTGGCTCTCTGAGCCCGTGGAGCCGCGGGACGGCGGCGCTGTTCAAGTCACTCGTGTTGAAGGTCGGCTTCCTC
>NYZE01000166.1 GCA_002685965.1 Planctomycetota bacterium
CGGCGGCGGATTGCGCGCGGTTCCGGCAACGAGTTGCAGGCCGTCCACAATCTGATCAAGCAGTTCAAGCATATGCAGAAGATGTTCGGCAAGCTGGGCAAGGGCGGACAACTGCCGCCGGAGCTCGGTGGTGGTGCTCCACGCAAGGGGTTCCGCTCGCCCAAGGGTCTGCCAGGTGGCGGTCGCGGATTCCCGACTCGTCGGCGATTCGAGCCCGTTGCGGTTCCGGGCCTCTGAGCAGGCCGGGCATCCAAGAGGAAACGATATGGTGGTGATGATTCGACTGAAGCGCACGGGTCGACGAAACCGGGCGTGCTTTCGCTTGAACGCGATCGAGGGGCGCAATCCCCGTGATGGACGCGTCCTCGAGAACCTCGGGCTCTATGACCCGTTGGCCCCGCGCGTCGAGGACCAGCTCCGGCTGCGCAGCGAACGCATTCTCGATTGGGTCGGCCGTGGTGCCCGCCTGAGCGAGACGGCGGTGGCACTGTGCCGGCGTCAGGGCATCGAAGTGCCGGCGCCGTCCGAGCGCAAGAAGCGTGCGCGCAAGAGGAGCGCCACCAAGACCGCTGCCAAGGAAGCGAGGTTCCGGACGATCCTCAAGGCCAAGAAGGAGCGGGCCGGTGCGCGCGCAGCGGCGAAACTGGCGGCGGCGAAAGCCGAGGCCAGCAAGGAAGAGTAGTCTGCGGCAACTAGCCGAAACCGAGTAGCCCAGAACGTAGCGGAAGGTCCCCGTTGGCAGCCAAGCGCTCGAAGAAGAAGGTGAGCAAGTCCCGGTCCACCGCCAAGCCCGCAGCCAAGAAGAAACCAGCGGCTGCAGGGTCTGCCAAGGCCAAGGCCAAGGCAAAGGCTAAGGCTAAGGCTAAGGCCAAGCCCAAGGCGAAGGCTAAGAGCCCGGCTAAGCGGGTGGGGAAGAAGGCAGTCAAGAAGACTGCAAGGAAGACGGCCAAGCCGAGCAGCACCAAGGCGGCCGCCAAGGGGAGGAGGATGGCGCGAAGCGGCAAGGCCGGGCAGTCGGCGGCGAAGAAGAAGGTTGGCAAGAAGGTCACGGTGAAGGTGGCGACGGTCGCCAGGTCGCCGAGCAAGGCCGCTTCCAAGAGCGCCGCGGCCAAGACCGCGGCGTCGAAGAAGAGCGCCAACAAGAAGGCCGTGAAGGCGGCCTTCAAGGCAGCCGTTCGCAAGTCGGCCAGCAAGAAGGCCGCCGCGAAGAAGGCCGCGGGCCGCAAGGCGGCGACCAAGGTCGTTGCCAAGCCCGAACCAGTAAAGGTCGAGGTCAAGCCGGATCCGAAGGCTGGCAAGCAGCCGCGCCTGCGGTCGCAGCCGGTCGAGGTCCAGGAGATCGACGTCCAGATCCAGCGCGAGCGGCGCAGCCGTCTAATCCCCTACAAGCCCCGTAGCTATGGCGCACGGCCGAAGCAGGCCAAGGCCGGTGTGCTACTCGAGACCCTTACCAAGAACATGGGCAAAGCGCTGCCGCTTCCATCGCGCGCCGCGCTCCCGACCGTCGTTGAGATGGGCATCTTCTGCATCTTCGCGACCGGCGGCAACTCGGCGCGAGTGTCGTTCGACGCAATGGTGCGGTTGCGCAAGTCGTTCTCCGAGTGGAACGAGTTCCGCGTCAGCGAAGCCTACGAGTTCCTGGAAGTGCTCGAGGACATCAACGTCATCGAGCCCTACGACCACTGCGAAAAAGTGCTCGAGTTCGTCAACGAGATCTACCAGGACCAGAACGCGGTCGATCTCGAGTTTCTGCGCGATCTCGACGCGGTGGACCGGCTCATCGCGCTCAACCGATACCGCTCGCTAGGACCGGCGTTGTCGCACTACATGGCGCTCGGACTCCAGGGCTTCGACGGCATCTTGTTCCATTACTCGTGGTCGCGCGTCGTGCAGCGCGTTGGCATCGTGCCGCGCGCCGGTTCGCCGAAGGCATTGGTTGCGTCTCTGGCGGAGGTCTTCGGGGCTCTCGATACCTTGGCGCTGCAGATCAACCTGATCGATCTCGGTGAGGAGATCTGCTTGCCCAAGAACCCGCAGTGTAGGAACTGCTACCTGGTTCTGAGCTGCAAGAGCCGCAAGCTCTAGTGGGCTGATGCAATGACCGTGCTGCTTGCGTCGTTGTCACCGCGGCGCGGCGAGCTATTGCGCGCGGCCGGAATTGCTTTCGATCGGATCGACTCGGGACCTGAGCACCCGAACTCGGATGGCTTGGCCCCCGAGTACCTGGCCCGTCGCAACGCGCGCAGCAAGGCCGTCGGCGCTGCCGTGGAAGGGCGAACGGGCGTTCTGCTTGCCGCAGACACCGTGGTCGGGCTCGGCGCGAACTGCTTTGGCAAACCCACCGACCGCGACGACGCTGAGCGCATGTTGCGCGAACTCAGTGGTCGCGAACACGAGGTCTGGACCGCGCACGCATTCGCTGAGGTCTTTGCCGGCCACCTCGGTGACCTCATCGAGCTCTCCGCCGGCGCGCGGGTGAAGATGCACCCACTGAGCGAGGTAGACCTGCAGGTCTACCTCGATTCCTGTGAATGGCTCGACAAGGCCGGGGCATACGGCATCCAGGGCCAAGCCTGCCACTTCGTCGACCTCGTGGACGGGGATCACGACACAGTGGTTGGGTTGAGCATCGCCCTAGTCCGCCGGGGCTTGGCAACTCTGGCACCCTGACGATGCACTCGTGCCCGAAGGGCACGAGGCTTGCCCCGAGCACCGGTGTGGGCACAATCGACCGCGCAATGCTCGAACCGCTTCACCCAGCGCTGCTAGCGACGCTCGACGAGCTCGATGACAAGCTCGCCGCGCTCGAGCAGCAGGGCATGGATCCGGCGGTGATGCAGGACCAGGTGCGGTCGAAGCCTCTGTTCCAGCAGCTGCGTCAGCTGCGCAAGCTGGTTGATGCGCGGGACAAGCTGAAGCACCTGGAGACGCAGCTCGCGGAAGTGGTCGAGGTCGGAGCGGGTGACGACGCGGAGCTTGCGGAGCTGGCCGCCGAAGAGCAGCAAGAGCTGGAGCCGGCGTATCAGATCGCGCGCGAGGACCTCTTGACGCTGTTGCTGACCGATGACAAGCATGGCGCGCGGAATGCGATCCTGGAGATCAGGGCCGGTGCGGGCGGCGACGAAGCGGCGTTGTTCGCGCGGGATCTGGCGCGCATGTACCAGCGTTTCTGCGAGCGAATGTCGTGGAAGATGCAGGCGATGTCGCTGTCGGAGTCCGAGCAGGGCGGCTTCAAGGAAGCTGCCTTCGAGATCTCGGGCGAGGACGTGTTCCGGCTCATGCGTTTCGAGATGGGGGGGCACCGCGTGCAGCGTGTCCCCGTCACGGAGTCGCAGGGTCGCATTCACACGTCCGCGGCGACCGTCGCGGTGCTGCCCGAAGCCGAGGAAGTCGACCTGGTCATCGACGGTAAGGACCTCGAGATCCAGGCCACCACCTCGCAGGGCCCGGGTGGGCAGCACGTCAACAAGACGCAGTCGGCGGTGCGCATCACGCACAAGCCTTCCGGCCTCGTCGTGTTCTGTCAGGAAGAGCGTTCGCAGCACAAGAACAAGGCCAAGGCCATGGGGCTCCTGCGTTCGCGGCTCTACGACATGGAGCAACAGCGGCTGGCCGACGAGCGCGCCGAAACAAGGCGGACACAGGTAGGCAGCGGCGACCGCAGCCAGCGGATCCGGACCTACAACTTCCCGCAAAACCGCGTCACGGATCACCGGATCGGTGAGAACTACAGCCTCGAGAAGGTGATCGAAGGGGGCCTCCTGCCGGTACTGGAGGCCTTGCTGTGCCACGAGCGCGATGAACGGCTCGGGGCACTGTGAGAGCTTCTTTCCGGGCGGAGTGGCGCTAGGTAAACTCCCCGGCCTTAATCGCGTTCTTAGTCGGGCGCTCCCGCTCTTGCCCTGACGAGCTCCCGGGGCACGTGGGTCCGAGCCCTCCGGCCGAGACCAGCCCGCTGAAGAGAAGAAGGACTACGCCATGACCGAGAATACCGACGAGCTGCACGAGCTGGAGTCACTCGAAGAGGTCGCCCCGCCGCCTGCGCAAGCGCAGTTCGACTATCAGGAAGGGCTCTTTCAGCGCTCGATGGCTGGCATGCCGGCCCCCGCCTTCAACCCGTCGACGTCGAAGGAGTATTACTCCTTCCTGTTCTGCGGCGTGTTGATCGTGCTCGGCTGCCTGATGCCCTTCGATCACGACTTCTCGCACACTGGCTACAAAACCTTCTTCGGCGGTCTCTGGATGTTGATCGGCGTTGGCCTGATCTGGAGCACGTGGGGTGCGATCAACACCGGCCTGTTTCGTATGAAGTGGGTGCTGCTCTGCTTCTTCCCGCTTGCGTGGGGGCTGATCTACCTGATCTTCTACGCCAAGTTCCAAGCGCCCAACATGGCGCTGCCGATCGACACCGAGCTCTTGAAGGACCTCACCGGCGACGTGCTCGAGGCCAAGCGCAAGGCGCTCGCGGCCGAAGCTGATCCCAACGTCAACAACTGGAGCGAGCTGTTCGCCAAGCTCTTGGATCGCAAGGACACTGAGCGCTTCTCGAAGGTCGGCCAGGCGTTGCAGCATGTCGGCCCCGGCAAGTTGTTCGTCTTCTTTGGTTCCTTCCTGGCCGGGCTGTATTTCATCCTCGGCATCTTCGGTGGTGTGCGACGGATGAAGGAGCAGAAGGCGCAGCGGATCGCCGCGGCGCGCCGTTAGGCGTTTGACCTGGACCGTTCAGGCGGTGCTGGAGGCCGCCGAAGCTGTCGTCGTTAAACGCGGTTCCGGGCCGGCACGGGTAGACCTAGCGCGCTGCCTGGCCGGCGTGCTCGGCGTGAGTCGCCTGCACCTCCTGCTCGACTACGAACGTCCGCTGAGCGAGGACGAGCGCGCGAGCTATCGGGCTCGCTTCCAGCGCTTGCTCGATGGCGAGCCGCTGGCCTATGTGATGGGCCGCAGAGAGTTCTTCGGGCGGTCGTTTCGCGTTACGCCCGACGTGTTGATCCCTCGGCCCGAGACCGAAACGCTCGTGTCGGCGGCGCTCGAAGCGTTGCCCGAAGCGGCGCACGTGTTCGAGCCGTGCACGGGCTCGGGCTGTGTTGCCATCACGCTCGCGCTGGAACGGCCGGATCTGGTCGTGACGGCGAGCGACGTGTCGGCGCCGGCGCTGGGTGTTGCAGCCGAAAACGCCGCATCACTCGGCGCTGAGGTCGAGTGGCTAAAGGGCAGCTTCTGGCAGCCCGTCGCCGGGCGTGTGTTCGGTGGGCTCGTCGCCAACCCACCCTACGTGGATCCAGCACGACCGGACCTCTTCGACGCGAGCCTGCGCTTTGAGCCCGAGGCTGCGCTGTTCAGCCCGGCGGGTGACCCGACCTTCGCTTACCGCGAGCTCTTGGCTGGCGGCATCGACGGCCTGGTGATCGGTGCGCCCGTGTTGTTCGAGGCTGGCATCGACACTGCGGAGCCGCTCGCTGACCTGGCCGAGCGCCACGCCGACTACGGGGACGTGACGCGCGTGCTTGATATTGCGGGTAAGTGTCGCGTCCTACGCTTGCGCCGGTGCGCGGTGACAGGCTAGCGTGCGCCGATCCACATCTAGAGGAGACCTCGATGATCCGCGCCCATGCCCGACACATCCTCGTCCCGACCGAGCAGGACTGCCTCAACCTCAAGGAGCAGATCGACGCCGGCGCTGACTTCGGTGAGATCGCCAAGACGCACTCGACCTGTCCATCGGGCAAGTCCGGTGGCGACCTCGGTGAGTTTGGCCCCGGCCAGATGGTCAAGGAGTTCGATGAGGTCGTCTTCGCGGGCGACGTCGGTACCTGCCTCGGCCCGGTCAAGACGCAGTTTGGCTACCACCTGATCAAGGTCACGAGCCGCGCATAGTGGAGCAAGGTCGGGTATCTACGTGCCCGGCACCGACGGCAGAATCGCCCAGAAGTCAGGCTCGGTCCGGGGAGCTCCAGGTCCGAGGCGGCCGAGGCAGCGCTGGCCGAAGTGATCGATGATCAGTCCTGCGTTACTGCCACAGCAACACGCCGCGCTTGCCGGCGACCACGATGGCGCCGTCGAGCGGCAGCGCTGGGCCGAAGCCACCTGGCCCGTGTGCGCGAAGGCCGATCACGTGCTCGTAGTAGAGGTCCTTGCGTAGGTCGAGCCAGTAGAGACTGTTGTCCGTGGTCAGGATCAGGCTCGTGTCGGTCAAGAGTGGTAGCGCGGTCAGCGATTCGCCTGGCGCGATCGGTGGTGGGTCGTAGCGCATTGGCCGGTCGGGGTCCGCCCGCGTCAGGATGCGGCGTGGGCCGGCCTCGCTCAGGCCGCGCCGGAACCAGTAGCTCGCGTTCCATCGGTCGCTGACACCAATCAAGCGCGTCAGGCTGCGCTTCTCTCCCGGATGTGCCGCAAGCACGTCGCGCATGCCTGGCCATAGATGCAAGCGGTAGGAGAACACGCTGTCAGAGGGAGTGACCCAAGCTTCGCCGGCGACGCCAAGCAGCCGCACCTCTGCCCAGGGCCGCTCTCGGCCGCGCGCTGACTTGACGCGAGCGGTGCGCAGCGTCCACGCGATCGTGCCGCGGACCGGGTCGAGTGCCGCGATGACGCCCAGGCCGGTCGAAACGACGAGTCGGCCGCGTGCCAGGATCGGCGGTGCCGGCTCGACCGCGCTGCGGTCGAGCGTTTCCTGACGGTGCATCGACAGCTCGGCTGACAGCACTGCGCCCTTGGTGATGTAGCGAGTCCAGAGTAGCTGGCCGGTGTTGCCGTTGACGCAGGCCACGTGCACGCTCGAGTGCAGTCGATCCTCGGGGTGCGTGAGCACGACCCAGACGCGACCGCCACTGGCGAGTGCGTAGGGATGCAGGGTTGCGCGCTCGAGTGAGTTCTGTCCGGGCTTGTTCGGCGACCAGCGCCAATCGGTCACGAAGCCGAGCGGGGTCGCAGCGCGACGCAGGCGCATCAGCACACCACCGTGCACGAGGAACAACCGATCGCCGAGCATCGTCGGTGATGGTCGTGCGCCCGTCGTCGGTGGGGCGACGATTCCGGTCAGGGTCTGGATCGAAATGGACTTCAAGTCGACTCCGTCGCCGGTACGCCGAGCGATGCGCAGCGACGTGCCCGCCTGCCACACGGCGAGCGGGCGCCCGTGTTCATCCAGGCCGACGACACCGCCGGCGCGGCGGTGGTTGGTGAAGGGGGTTTTCCAGCGCCCGGCAAGGTGGGGCCGGCCGGTTGGTGTTCCGAGCTTCAGTGGGCGTGGCACTCCGGTCGGACCGCCGCTCGAGCACGGCCATGCGCTGGCGCGCAGCCCGAGCTTCTCGAGGTCGTCGACCATCGTGCGGCGCGGACCCTGTTCGGCAGCCGGCAACTGCCAGAGCCAGCGCGCCGCCTCGACGGCGTCGCCGGACTCAAGCGCAAGGTCACAAAGACGGCGGCGCGCACCGAGCGCGGCCGCAGTGCCGGGGAATCCGGCGAGCACGCCGTCGAGCCAGATGCGTTCCCGGCCGACCCCCGAGAGGGTCTTGGCCGCGTCGGCGGCGAGCCCGGCCAGGAACGGGTCGCGCACCGCAGCGGGCACCTCGCGGAGGTGCGTCTCGAGCAGTTCGTGGAACGAGCGCGTCTCGCGTTCGCCCCAGGCGATCAACGGACTCTCCTGGCCCGGGGTCAGGGCAGGTAGCAGGCGTTCGAGCGCGGCCTTGGCATTGCCTTCCCGGAGTTGACGCAGACCCTCGTCGAGCCGTCGTTGCAGGGCGGGCTCGCAGGTCGGGACGAAGCTCGCGTTGCGCAGCGCGAGTTGGTGCTCGGATTGGTCCTGGGCGAGCGCGGGCGGTGCGGAGGCAAACGCTACAAGGAGCGCGTGCGCCGCGCGGCTCAATGGTCCTGGGGCTTGCTCACTGACGGCAGCAGACCCTTTTCATCGAGCACCCGTTCGCGCTCCTGCGGATCGTGCAGGAGAGCGAGTAGCTTGGCCTTCTCGGCGTTGCGTTGGGCGACAACGGCGCTGTGGCGCTCCACCTGGACCGCTAACGCGCGCTTCGCCATGCGGTGTTCCCTCACCGCTGGCACCAGCTGCGTCACGAGCACGACGAGGGTCAGCACCGAAAACACAGCAGTGGCCGTCACAGGTAATAGCTCTCGCAGTGGTCGATCGCTTCGCGACACGCGTCCTCCCGAGGGAGAGCATAGCCGAGAGGCGAGGGGCGGAGCAAGGCGTGTGCATGGGCACCGGTGCCTGGTTGGTCAACGGTAGTCAGACACCGTTGACCAATCTCAGAAGCCGTAGAGTGCCACGTCGGCCAGTTCCTCTTCGATACGCAGGAGCTGATTGTACTTGGCAACGCGTTCGGAGCGGCTCGGGGCGCCGGTCTTGATTTGCCCGACGCCGGTGGCGACGGCGAGGTCGGCGATGGTCGTGTCTTCGGTCTCGCCGGAGCGGTGTGAGATCACGCAGGCCATGCTGTTGCTCGTGGCGAGCTGGATGGTCTCGAGGGTCTCGGTCAGAGTGCCGATCTGGTTGACCTTGATCAGGACGGCGTTGGCGGCGCCGGACTCGAGGCCTTGTTGCACGCGGTCGGTGTTGGTCACGAACAAGTCGTCGCCGACCAGCTGCACGCTGCTTCCAAGGGCCGAGGTCATGGCCGTCCAACCTTCCCAATCGTCCT
The DNA here is from genome assembly GCA_002685965.1 of Planctomycetota bacterium. GTDB lineage: Bacteria > Planctomycetota > UBA1135 > UBA1135. The sequence continues at coordinate 8,652 of NYZE01000166.1, forward strand.
CGGCGAGGCCGTCCTCGATCGAGAAGAGGAAGAGCGGGTACTTGTCGGTCCAGGAGGTGTAGAGCTCGATCATGCCGGCGGCGTCGAGGGAGCGGTCCTCACTGTCGAGGCGGTAGTTGCCGTCCTTGAACAGTTCGGTCGCAGCGACGTCGAGCGCTAGTTGGATGTGTTCGCCCGGCGTGTAGCCGGCCTTCTCGATCGCTTGCAGGATGATCTCTATCGCTTCCTGGTTGGAACCGAGGTTCGGTGCGAAACCACCTTCGTCGCCCTGGCCGGTCGAGAGACCTCTCTCGTTCAGCACGCCCTTGAGCGCGTGAAAGACCTCGCACGACATGCGCATCGCGTCGGCGAAGTTGGCCGCGCCGAACGGCATGATCATGAACTCCTGCACGTCGACGCTGTTGTCGGCGTGAGCACCACCGTTGAGAATGTTGAGCATCGGCACCGGAAGCCGGCGCGCGTTGATGCCACCGAGGTACTGGAACAACGGCAGCTTGGCATGTTCGGCGGCGGAGCGGGCCACGGCGAGCGAGATGCCGAGGATCGCGTTGGCGCCGAGTCGGCTCTTGTTAGGGGTTCCGTCGGCGGCGCAGAGGACCTGGTCGATGCACGCTTGCTCGTTGGCATCGATGCCGACCACGTGCTCCGCGAGCTCACCGTTGACGTTCTCGACTGCGCGCAGCACGCCCTTGCCGCCGTAGCGTTCCTCACCGTCGCGCAGTTCGGTTGCCTCGTGTGCACCGGTCGATGCGCCGGAAGGGACGGCGGCACGGGCCTGTGCTCCGGAGTCGAGGGTGACCTCGACTTCGAGCGTTGGATTGCCGCGACTGTCGAGAATCTCGCGGGCGTGGACGTCGATGATTTCGGACATGCCAGGAGGATACTGCCGCGAGACGCCGCGCGTGGACCTCTAGCTTGCTAGAATCGACGGCCTTCCTGTCCCCTGAGGTCCTCATCCAATGAAGTTCCCTAGCCTCCTCGTTTTGTCTGTGGCCACGGCCCCGGTGCTGGCTCAAGTCGACTCACAGGACGAAGCCAGAACGCATCGCATCGACGCGACGACATCGATCCACCTCCTAAAGGACAGCGGGCAGCCCGCCTATCGGATCAGCGTCGACGCGGGCAGAACTTGGTGCGAGATCAAGCACACCGACCCGATGGTTCACCTGGTCTATGCGGTCTTCGACCCGAAGAGCGGTGAGCCCTCGATGCCGGCGTGGCTGCGTGCCCCCGCCAGCTCGGATCTCCATCTGGTGCAGTTTGCGACCCAGAACCTCGCGGCCTACGACCGCGTGCTCGGCGGTCTCGGCGCCAAGGTCGGTTCCTACGTGCCAGGGCAGTGTGTCATGGCGCGGATCCCGCCCGACAAGATCGCGCGCATTCGTGCGCTGCCGTTCGTGCGCTGGGTTGGGCGCATGCACACCGCATACAAGATCGATGCGTCGATCCACACGGCGATGTTCTACAAGGCCAAGCTGCCGAGGCAGCGCTACGTGATCCGCGTCCACGATGCGGACAAGGCGACGTTGCTCCCGGCCATCGGCAAGCTCGGGGGCCAGGTGTGGAACCCGATGGAGGGTACGAGCCTCATGACCGCTGACCTCGCGCACGAGCAGGTGCTCGCCGTTGCACACCGACCCGAGGTCGTGCGACTCGAACCGGCCGGCGAAGCGGAACAGGACATGGACATCGTGCGCTGGTTCGGTGGTGCTGACTGGCTCGAGCCAAACAAGGCCATCAAGTACACCGGCAAGGGCGTGCGTGGCCACATCATGGAAGGCGCCTACCCCAACCACCGCGAGTTCCCGGCGAACTCCTGGCGTCAGCGCCCGATCGGCGTCCGGAGCACCACCGGTGCAACGCACGGCAACGCGACCATGGGAGTCGTCTTTGCCGCTGGCACGACCCCGCAAGCGCGCGGTCTGTGTCCCGACGGGCAGGCTTCCTTCACGAACTACAACTACGTCATGAACAAGAACGGTACCCGCAAGACGCTGGTCGCCGAGCTGCAGAACACCTATCGGATGATGATGCAGACGGCGTCGTGGGGTTACTCGCGCACGACGCAGTACTCGGTTTGGTCGGTGGAGATGGACGAGCTCATCTTCGAGCGCGACATGCCGATCACGCAGAGCCAGAGCAACGCCGGCGCGACCAGCAACACGCGCAACTCACGGCCGCAGGCTTGGGCCAAGAACATCATCTCGGTCGGCGGCATGCGTCACTACAACAACAAGAACCCGGCTGACGATGCCTGGGCGAAGAGCGGCAGCACCGGCCCGGCATCCGATGGCCGGTTGAAGCCGGACCTGTGTGCCTACTACGACAGCGTCTACACGACCTATAGCTCGACCGGCTATGGCAGCTTCGGTGGCACATCTGCGGCGACGCCTATCGTCAACGGTCACCTCGGCCTTGCCCTCGAGATGTGGACCGACGGCGACTTCGGCTATCCGATGCAGGCGGGTGGCTGGACCAAGCGCTACGAGAACCGCCCGCACTACACGACGGCCAAGGGACTGCTGATCAACACTGCCTACCAGTACGGTCTCAGTCAGGGCACGCGCGTGCAACAGGGCTGGGGCTTCCCCAACGTGCAGAACCTCTACAACATTCGCAACACGGCGCTGATCGTCAACGAGCAGGACGTCCTGCAGAACCTGCAGTCGGCGACCTACTTCGTCCTGGTCAAGAGCGGAACACCGGCGTTCAGGGCGACGATGAACTACGCCGACCCGGCTGGCACTGCCAACTCGTCGATCCACCGAGTCAACAGCTTGGACCTCAGGGTCACGGGTCCGGCCGGTACGCAGTACTGGGGTAACAACGGTCTGGCCTCGAGCTGGAACAGTTCCTCCGGTGGCAGCGCCAACGACCGCGATACTGTCGAGAACGTCTTCGTACCGAATCCGCGGCCCGGCCTTTGGACCGTGCAGGTGACTGCGAGCGCTCTCCGGCAGGACGGGCACACCGAGACCGCGGCGCGTGACGCCGACTTCGCGCTCGTCGTCAGTGGTATCTCCGGCAACCGTGATCGCACGGGGCCGACCCTGGACCTGTCAACGCCGGGTGCTGGGGTGCTCAAGATGACGCCCGGGAACGTGCCGAGCGGCTTCACTGAGGGCTGGACGCTCTTGTCCGTCACGACGACGCGTCCGGTCGGTCAGGGAGCCGAACTCGGCCTCGGCTGGGATGGTTTGACGACCGCGTGCTTCTTTTCGCCGAAGATCACCGGATGGCCGTTCCACTTCCCGAACAAGTCCGGGACCTATCCGCACGTGGCAGGCGCGTTTACGTTCGCCAAAGGTCTCACGGTCGATGGCATGATGCTCTACGTGACGAGCACGGGGCTCGCCAACTCGAACGTCTCGCGCGTGAAGCTGTAGGCCACGTGCGATCGTCACCGATGGCGTTTGACGCCATCGGTGACACGGACTCGCCGACCTCGAGCTTCTGTCCCGCGGCGACTCCGGAAGTGGTCCGCTCGACCGCCGTGCCTGGAAGCCCGGCGCTGACCAGTCAGACTTTTGCGTAGCCGCACAGCTCTTCGGTGACGAGCAAGCCGGCGATCTAGTTGCCGAGGATGGTGACTCGAAGAACGCTGGACATCGCGGCGCAACGCAACGCAACACTCGACCTCGACGTCGCTCTCCAAGAGAATCCAACGCCATGCTGGAGCCACGCGCGATCACTGTCTTCTGTGGCTCGAGTTCAGGCGTCGATCCGCGCTATGCGCAGACCGCCGTCGCCTTCGCCGAAGCGCTTGTCGCGCGTGGGCTCGGGCTCGTCTACGGCGGCGGCAACTGCGGTCTCATGGGTAGGCTCGCCGATGCGGTCCTGGGCGCCGGCGGGACTGTTCACGGTGTCATTCCGGACTTCCTCGTCGAGTCCGAGCACGCCCACACCGGCCTCACCGAGATGCTCGTCGTCCGGTCGATGCACGAGCGCAAGGCGACGATGGGGGACCTCGGTGGCGCCTTCGTCGCGCTGCCCGGTGGCCTCGGCACTTTCGAGGAGTTGTTCGAAGTGCTCACGTGGTCTCAGCTCGGCATCCATCCCAAGCCGATCGGCATTGTCGAAGTGGGCGGTTACTTCGATCCGCTGCAGGCGCTGCTCGATCGCGCCGTTACCGATGGGTTTGTCGAGGCAGTAGACCGCGGCCGGCTCATCGCCGATGTCGACTCCGGCCAACTGATCGATCGACTCGAGGCAACACCCACGCGTCCCTCCTCGATCAACCGCCGGAGTCAGGGCCGATGAAGTCCTACCGTCAAGAGTAGCGACCCGAGTCCCGACTCCTCGGCCCGTTGCCGCCGAGGGTCTACTGCGGCCCCCTTGGCTCTCGCCACGCCCTCGATCCTTGCCGTCCCCCGTTCTTGGCGACACTGGCTTTTGGTGACCCTGGCCCGAAACTCATGCCATGAGTTCGGTGCCAGCGACCATCCGATGCTACCTGCGCGCGCGCGGTCGCGCCGAGCGTCGGCGGGCCCTGTTGGCGCGGGGGCTCGTGATTGCCGCTGCCTGGGCCGTTGCGTTGCAGGTGGGTAGCGGCGCGACCGGCCTCGACTGGCTGCTCGTGTTCGTCGTCGGGGTGGGAGTCGGGCTCGGCGCGGCCTGGGTGGCCTTGCCTGTGCGTCTCGATCCCCGGGTCGAAGATGAGCGGGTCAGCGCCGGCGATGCGCTGGCGACGAGTTTGTTGGTTGTGCCCGAAGGTGCGGTCGCCGAACTCGTGTTACGGGACGCCGCGCTCAGCGTCGGTCCGTGGCTCGCATCGGGGCGGGCCGGCCGCGCGCGTCGGCTGCCGAAGAAGGCACTGCTGGTGGCGCTGTTGCTCGCGTTGTCCGCGTTCCTCTTCCCCGGTCACCGTCCGCAGCCGGGACGCGGCATCGCTGTGGCGATCGGCTTGCGCCCGAGCGAACGCGGCGGACGAGCGAGCAAGCAAGGTGGGCAGCAAGGGCAACAACCCGACAAGGCGCCATCGTCTCGTCAGCGCAAGAAGGAACCGCGCAAGGGCGATGCGCCGGATCGACCGGCCAAGCAGGCCGTGCCGCCGCCGCTGCGCACCATTCCTCTCGTCGTGTTTCCCGACTTCCGGCCGGGCGAACGCACTTCCGAGCGCGAGGCGCCCGAGCTGGATCGGACGCCGGGGCCGGGGGACATCGCCAGTGCGGCGCGCGCGCGTTCGCGCCAGAAGACGGTCGAGCGTGCGCCCGGCTTCGACTGGAAGCGTCAGCGCGAGCGCGCCCTCGACCGTGGCACGCTGCGATCGTTCGAAGGTAACTGGTTGCACCGCTACGGCGCCGCCCTCGAAGCCGTCGCCGACAAGAAGCCGAGCAAGAAATGAGTGTGCCGGAGTTCGAGCGACTTCTGCCACGCTTCCTGGATCTGCCACTGACATTGCCGTCGGCGCGGGTCGAGGTGCGTAGTGGTCGGCGCGTGCGCGCGGAGTTCGGTGACTTTGCGGGGCACGTGCCATACACGATGGGCGAAGACCTGCGCTTCCTCGACTGGAACGCGCTCGCGCGCACGGGACACCGTGTGCTTCGGCGCTTCGACGAGACCGAGCACCGGCGGCTGACTCTGCTCGTCGACACGAGTGCATCGATGCGCGTGCGGCTTCCGGTGCTGACGCGGCTTCTCGAGCTCTGGGTATTTCTCGGCCTCTACCACCTCGATTCGGTCGAGCTGGTACTGGTCGGCGAGCAAGTCGATGTGCACGTCCTCGAGGGTCCTGATGCGTGGCCGTACGCGCGCGAGTGCATCGGCGACATCCGTTTCGCGGGCAGCCGGGGCCTGGCTGCAATCGGCGACTTCCTCGCCGCGCACCAACGCCGTGAGGGAGTGTTGCTCGTCTCGGACCTGCAGCCGGAGGAGCGAGCCGGTGCCGCTCTGTCGATGGGCGGCGGCCGGGGCATGGTGTGTCTGTTTCCGCGCGTGGCGGTGGAAACCGGGCGGTTGGACGCGGGGTCGCGGCAGGTGTCGATGCGCGACGCCGAGACCGGGCGTGCCTTGCGCGCACGGCTCACGCCGGCCCTGCTGCACGCGTTTGTGGACGAGCAGCGCCAGTGGGAGCAGCGCATGTCGCTCTTGTGCCGCGAGGTCGGGCACGCGTTCGTTGCCGCGACGCTCCCGGATACTCGGGTGATGCTGTCGGTCGAAGCGTGGTTGCCCTTTCTCGAGCAGCAATGAACGCACTCGAGCTGACTCGCCCCTTGGCGTTGCTGGCGTTGGCCCTGCTGCCACTGATCTGGTGGTTGCAGCGGACGCCCGCTCGCACGGTGTCGACCGATCGACTTGCCTTGTGGGATCGCGCCCTGCACCGCGTGCCGCGCGCGCGCCAGCCCTGGCTACCGCTGCGTACGCTGCTGGCCTTGGTCGCCTTCACCCTGCTCAGCGTCGCCGCGGCGGGCCTGCGCGTTCGCGAGCAACAGGGCTACCGGCGGCTCTGGTGCGTCATCGATCAGTCCGCATCGATGCAAGCGCGCGATGGCGACGCGACGGGTCGTACCCGTGCCGCCATCGCGCTCGACGGCGCCCGGCGTCGTTGCGATGCGTTACCTCCACACATCGACGTCGCCCTGTTCGGCGTCGACCACCAGCGCATCCGCGCGCACTCGGGCGAACCAAACTCGATCGTACGGGGATCAGACCCGGGTACGATCGAGTTTGGTTCGCCCGGAAGCGCGCGGCTCGGGCTTGCGAGTGCGCTCGCCAAGCGGGGTGGGCCGGACACGTTGGTTGTGTTGCACTCGGACGGCGCGGGAATGAGCAAGTGGCCGGCGTCGGCGCCGAACATGCTGTTCGAGGGCGTCGGCTCCGCCGCAGCCAATGCCGGCATCGTAGCGGCTGCGTTCGTCGA
>NYZE01000167.1 GCA_002685965.1 Planctomycetota bacterium
CGAAGAAGATCGCGTCGATGTTGATGCCGCTCTCAAGAGGCCGACAGCGGTTCGGCCACTCCTGGTTGTAGCCGCCGATCGGGCGATCGTCCTTGTCGTAGAGCTCGGCCCACTCGCCTGCCGGCCCGGACATCGCGATGAGTTGGTCGAGAGCCTTGCCGCGGCTCTGGTCGTCGAGGTCGGCGAGGATGTAGAGCAGTATGCCGGGCAGGTAGCCGACGCAAGCGCCCACGGTCGGCGTCATGCCGATGCGCGCGCCTCCCTTGTGCCACAGCGACTTGAGAGTGCCTCCGAGGTTCTCCTTGTTGCGCTCACCTGTGAAGTACGTCAGGCCGACCCATTGCGAGAACAGGCTGACCGGGCCGAACGGCGCGGTGTGCTTCTCGCCTGAAACGGGGGACAGGAACGGCGCGAAGCGCTTCAGCTCGGGCATCCAGAAAGCCTCCTCGAGCTTCAGCAGCGAGTTGATGTGGAACTCGTCGAAGGCCGCCTTGCGTTGTTGGACCCAGGCTTGGTCCCGCCCCATCTGGCCCGCAATGATCGAGTCGACGTCGCTGCCCATCTCACCCATTGCTGACGTGACAACGACGTACATGCCCGTGGTTGCGAAGGAACGCGTGCGGCGGTCTGGCCTGTCGGCCGGCAGCATCGCCGGTTCTGGGAGCCGGTCCGGGAACAGGCTGAAGAACGAGCCGTGCAAGAATGTCTCGTCGCCTTCAGATGGCAGGGTGTGGTTCTTGTCGAGCGAGATTGCGTGGAAACAAGCGCGCAGGAATGCCCAGTGGTTCGCGAGGTAGTTGAGATCATTCGTTGCGCGGTAGTACCACTCATGCTGCAGGATGATCCACAGCGGCAGCTCGCCATTGGGAATCTTGATCTTGCTCCAATCGGCCTTCTTCGCGAGTTCGGCTGCTTTCGATACGTCGAGGTCGAGCGGCACGTGATTGGACAGTCGTCCGGTCACGAGCGTTGTGTCGTGGACGTAGTCGAGGATGCGGCGGGCGGCGTCGAACATCCCGTAGCGCAGGAAGGTCAGCAGTGGTCCGGTGTTGTCACGGACCCACGCGCCCCGGTCGTTGACCATTGGCGAGACGGCGCCTGAAGGCTCGCTCCGCTGCACCAACATGAGGACCTTCCAATCCTCGAGCAGATCCGTGAGCTTGACGTCGTCGCTATCGATCGTCGCCGTGTTGGCGAGGTGCGCCTGCCAGGTCGCCGCGCAGGCGTCCAGTGCGAGGATTGCTGTCTTCTCACCCGCTGCCGGGGCGCGGTAGCTCGTGCCTTTGCGTCGCGTGCGCAGCCGTAGCACGAGCTTGGTCGGTGCGTTAGAGGTCAGCGTAACGTCGACTGACAGCGTGTTACCGTTGGCAGTTGCAGGAACACTTGCATCCAGGCTGGCTTCGAAGCCCTTGGCGCCGTACATCGAGGTGAGCGTGTCGCCATTCGCTTTGCCTCGCTCCCACGTCGCACGCAGCGTGACCTTCTGTCCGCTCGCACCGCGGATCTCGATCCAGCGATAGATCGTGTCGTGGCCGGTGGTCGCCCAGTTGACCGTTGTCAGCGAAACGTCACGGTCGACGCCGGCATCCGTCGTGATGACGCAGTTCACACCGCGCGTGCGCCAGATGTTCTGGCTCGGCAGCGCCACCACCTTGCCGCTTTCGACCAGGTCCAGCGACAGTTCACCCCAGTGGCCCTTCGGCGCGTTGACGGCTTCGGTCTGGTAGTGCGGCCCCGTGAGAGCCTGCATCGTATTGGCTCGTCGCCCGAGGCCGACGTAGGTGAAGACGTGACCGTCGCCGATTGCCCAGACGCCGCGCGTCGACTTGTCGATGGCTTGCCCCTCGGGCTGAGTCAGGTGTTGTTGCCACGAGGAGACGTTGCCAAGCCAGGTTTGGCTGAGTGACACATCTGGTTTCTGTTGGGGGCTCGCGGCCGCCGTGGCGAGAAACGTCGCTGCCGAGGCGAGGATCGGGATACGCATGGAAGCTCCAGGGCGAGACAATGAGCGGGACATCAAAGCAACGAGGTGGTGCCGGTGAAACTCCGTTTCGGCCAGGAAGGTCGATGGGCATGAGAAGGTGTCGGTGCCAGTGGAGCAGCCTGGGGACGGGCCGTGCCGATTTGCTTGGCCCGCACGAAGGTGGGCAGGAAGAAAGACGCCAGCAGGTCCCGCACCTCGCGCGATGCCCGGGAAGACTTCGACCAGGGCTTCCTGACCCTGATCCGGCGCCACTAGGCATGAGCGAGCCCCATGTGGTCCATGGCGTAGGCCTGGCGCCGGGCGGGGGTCGCGAGCCGCTTGGCGGCCTGGAGCCATGAAAATCGAAGTGATGGACGGAGCCCATGATCACGCCGTGCCCGGCGCGGAAGCAGGTGGCCAGCATGTCGCCTGACAACGAGTGGCCAGACACAGCACGCGTGCACGCACGCTCGTCTCGTGCTAAGCCATCTGGCGGAGTTGGGAGGTCTCCGATGTGCGTTCTGATTGTCTGCCGAGACATTGATCCGGATTACCCGGTCATTCTTGCTGCGAACCGTGAGGAAGATCCGAGTCGACCCACGTCGCCACCGGGACTGCACGCCGTCGCCGACAGGTGTGCGCTCTATCCCCAGGACAAGCGGCACGGCGGCACCTGGATCGGGATCAACGATTCCGGGATTGCGGTCGCGCTGACCAACGTCGCGGGGGCGCCCGTGCCAGAGGCAGCACACTCGCGCGGCCTGGCGGTGCTGCAAGCCCTGGCGGCAGGGAGCGTCGACGAGGCGCTCGATAACGTGCGTGGCTTCATGGCACGGGAAGTCGTGCGACCGCTGCAACTCGTCGTGGCGGACGGTGCACGGCTCGCCTATTTTCGGCGTGCGGGTGACGACGAGGCGTGCTTCGACATCGAGGATCTGGCGGTGGTGCTGACGAATCGTCATCCGCCGAAAACCGTCGAGATCGGCGGGCTGAGCGGGTGGGTGGCGGTCCAGGCCGAGCAGGGTAGCGATGTCGAGGTCAGGCTGGATCACCTGGTCGTCACGCTGGCGACGGCACACGGGATCGACATGAAGACCGGTGAGCGTTTCCCGGTGTGCGTCGAGGAAGGGACGCAGCGGACGGTCAGCTCGACGTTGCTGGCCGTGCCGCGCGCGGGCGGCGACCTGCGGCTGCGCTACTGCGCGGGGAGTCCGCGCACCGAGAGGTTCAGGGACTACTCGGGGCTAGGTGCCCGGCTGTAGCCGGCGACCGAGCTACAGCTTCTGCAGGTTTGCCTTCGCATCGGTGACGGCTTGGCGATACCTGGCCTTGTCAGCATTCGAGATTTTCTTGCGCTTCAGCAGGCGCTTGCCGTGTGCGATCGCGTTCTCGTACATCTTGCGCGCCTGGTCGAGGTCGACTTGCAAGTGGTATTGCAGGATCACCGCGCAGTCGTTGAGCAGCTGGGGATCCTGCGGTGCCTTGTCGAGGCCGCGCCGATAAGCGGCGTAGGCGGCCTTGTACTTCCCTGTTTCACGGCAGAGGAAGGCGTAGTTGTTCCAACGCTGGGCGGTGTCATGCCAGATGGCTGAAACGTGATTCAAGTCGCGTGATGCCGGCACGTTGTTCTGCTTGTGCGCAAGGTCTGCGTAGAAGGCGAGGATCTTGGCATTGTCGTTGCCGTGCTTCCCCGAGTCGCGCAGCGCCCGCGCCAGATCGTCCGGCGACTTCGCCGCGAAGATCGCGAAGGCAGCCAGGCCGAACTCGTGCTCACCGAGGCGGAAGGAAGCGAGCCCGACATAGAACAGTGCGTTGACGTAGTCGTTGCGCAGCAGGTAGCAAGCGGTCATGTACTTCACCGCTTCTCGCCATTTGCCCTCATTGAACTCGAGCAGGCCGAGCTGCCACAGGAGTTGAGCCTTGGCCTTCTTTGGCTTCGTGCCGAGCTTGTCGAATCGCAGTAGCGCGCTCGCGAGCATCTTGCGCCGCTGATCAGGGCTGGCGTTCTGCTCGATCCATGCCCACGGCACGGCGCCATCCGGGTTCCGCGACAGGGCCTCTGCGTAGAGCTGCAGCGCGTGTGCGGTCTGGCCTTCCCAGGCCGCAACATTGCCCAGCCGTTGCCACGGTCCCGGTCGTTGGGCGTCGAGCTTGATCGCCGCTTCGAAGGCCTTGCGGACACCGACGACCAACTGGGCGATCTCGTTGGGTGGAGTGCCGTCGAGCTTCTTCTTGGCCATGTAGCTGCCGTAGAGCAGGTCTCCACGCAGCATCCAGCCGCCGGGGTGTTGCGGGAAGCGTCGCACGAGTTCGTCGGCTTCGCGCGCGGCCGCCTGGCGGTCGCCGAGGGCGAGGTGGGCCATGCCGAGCAGCGCTCGCGGTCGGCGCTTGTTGGGCGCAAGCGCCAAGGCGCGGCCAGCGAAGCGCACGACATCGCGGAAGTACATGCCGGCGTTGCCGCCGCCTCCCTTCGTGCCGGCCAACTCCTCGCCCTTGGCGCGGCACAGCATCGCCATCTCGAACACGATGTCGTAGTCCTTCGGCAGCTTGCGCACGGCCGTCTCGCACAGGTCGACGGCGTCGTTGATGAGCTGCTTGCTCTTGAGAAGGCGTACCGGGGCGAGCCAGTGGCGTGCATCCATGGGTTCGCGTTCGGCCCACTGGCGCCATGCGGCGAGCGCTCCCTTCAGGTCGCCCTTCTTGACGAGGACGTTCGGGTTCGGTGGGGGAGCGGCCTGTTTCTCGTCTTGGACCGGTGGCGCCGCCTGCACGACGACGAGCAGTGCTAGTGCCAGGGTCATTTCTTGACCTTGGCGTCGCGGCGCAGGCGTCGGAGTCGCCGCAAGTGACCGCGACTGGCCCTCGCCTGGCCGGGGTAGTACTCGAAGCTCTTCTTCAAGTGCTGACCTGCCTCCGTCCAACGCTTGGGCACGTCGATCAACATGAGCCCGAGGTTCATGTGTGCATCGCCGACGGCTTCCTCCAGCATCCGCTTGGCCCTTGCGTCCTCCGGCGGTTCGTTTTCCAGGCGTTGCGTGCCGACTTCGATCGCGTGCAGCAGGTGGTGCTCGCTGGCCTTTGCGTGCTGTTTGAGGTGGTAGATGTCGATCAACGCGGTGTCGTTGAGCAGGCGTGGATCGTCGGGGCTGACGGCGACGGCGCGCAGGTATGCGGCGTAGGACTGACGGAACACCTTCTTCGCGGCACTGTCGCCGAGGCCCGAGCGCGTGCCGTGCTCGCGCAGGAAGAAGCCGATGTTCTGGCACGCTGTTACGTTGTCCTGGCCGAGCGCCTTGTTGAGCCTCTCCATCAGCGTGACGCCTTCGACGTAGCGGCCGGCCCGATAATGTTCGCCGCCCAGTTCGAGCACCTTGAGCATCGCCGACGCCTGGAACACCAGGTCCTTGGTCATGGCTGCCGGTGGGTGGGTAGCGATCGCCTCGAGCCATTGCTTCTCGGCTCGCTGCATGTCCTTTTGCGCACTCGCGCACGACCCCTGCGAGTTGAGGGACATGGCGATCCACCAGTTTGAGCTGGAAGCGAACGAAGGCCTCTTGGCCATCGCTTGACGCAGCGCCCTTCGACCCTGCTCGTAGGGCTTGGCGGCCTTGGCGAAGTCGCCACCCGAGGCGAAGTCGTTGCCGCGCAGCACGAGCGCGTAGCCGCGGTACCAAAGCAGGGAAGCATCGGAGGGGTGGTCCTTGAGCAGCGCGTCGATCTCTTGCATCGCCGCGCCACCCTCTTTCTTGCGTTGGGCAACCGCGCACATGTGACCGACCACGGCGTTGCGTTGCTGCTCGGGCAGCAGGCGAGCACCGCGGCCACAGCAGCGGATCGCTGCGACGGCACGGCCGCCCCACTCCTCGAGCCTCGCCCACCCCGTGTAGAGCTGCTGCGCTTCGACCGCCAGCGGCTCGCGGGCAGCCGGGGTCAAGTTCTCGATTGCGTCGGCGGCGCGCATGCAGAACGTGCGTGCCTTCTCTATCTCGGCGCCCGGTTGCTTCCGCTCCTGGTACATCTTGACGACCTTGGCGACCCCCGAGGTTGCGGTCAGAGTCAGGAGCCGAGCCAGGTCTTCCGCGGCGAAGGTCACGCCGACCGAATCGAGGTGTGTCAGGTGCCGCTGGCCTAGCGCGAACGCGTCGTCGCTGCGTGCCAGGAGCTGCATCGCTTCGAGGGCGCGAGTCACCGGCAACACGTGAATGCGATGCTTGAAATGCGGCGAACCGCCCTGGATCTTGCGTGTCAGCTCGTCGGCCTTGGTCAGGCGAGTCACGGCATCGAGCAGGTTCGCCTCTACGCCCTCGCCCTTGTCGCGGATGCGCTGGCGCGCGAACGCCAGGCTCGCCCAACCGGCGACGAACCACACCTCGACGTCGTTGCCGCGCTTCTTGAACAGCGGTTCGACGAGGTTGAGCGCTTCTTCGGGTTCGTCGGCCGCGAGCTGGTCGATGGCCGCCTGCAGGTGGTCGTCCTGTGGGATCGTGAGCCCGACTGCCAGCGGCACCCAGAACGCGGCCACCTGCTTCTTGTCCTCTTGCCTGCGGAGCATTGCCCGCAACCAGCGCGCCGCCTCGCGCCGCTTGTAGGGGTAGTAGTCGATCGCCTTCTTGCACTTCTCGATCGCGGCTGCGGTTTCGCCGCGCTGGCGGTGAACCAGCGCCCAGTTCTGCCACGCGTCACCGGTGGCTTCTTGCAGGTCCAGGCGCTTGGCCTTGGTCGCTGTGTCCTCGCCGTCGGTCTTCTCCGGTAGCTCGGCCAGAGCCGCGCTACCGAGGTCGATCGCCACCTCGAACTGCTTCACCGCGAAATCGATGTCGCGCTTGAGGTGGTAGACGAGCATGAGTCCGTAGTCGTTCTGCACGCGCGGATCGGTGGTCATCAGACCTGCGGCGAAACCGTAGGCGATGAAGCTCTCCTCGTAGAGCTTCATCGCTTCCTTCGTGTCGCCGCTGCGCTCGATCTGCACGCCGTAGTCGCGGCAGGCCAGGCCCAGGTTGTTCCACAGAAAGCCCCACTTGCCATGCTGCTTCGTGTACTTGCGGAAGAAGCGGCATGCTTCCTGCAGCCGGCCGCCGCTGCCGAGAAAGCGGGCACCGAGCCCATCGACGCTGCCGCGATAAGTCTTGTTGAAGCTGTCGCGGTAGACATCGAAGCCATCGGCGTCGAGCGCGGCGATCTGGGGCGTGATCGCGAAGGCGCGGTCGATGCCAGCCTCGCACGCCTCCTCGTCGCCCTCCTCGAGCGCCATCCGCGCCTTGGCGATCGTGCACAGGCTGCGCTGCAGGTTGCAGTTGTGGATGTAGTCGGCATTCAGCGCCGCGCACTGCGCGAACGCGGTGGTGGCCGCGTCATAGGCCTTGTCTGCGTCGGCGCGGTCGCCTTTGCCGCGTGCGGCGTCGGCCACGGTCACGTGCGCGCGTCCCAGGAACCACGCGACATAGGCGTTCTGCGGTTTCAGCTGGCGGAACAGCTGGCGGTACAGTCCCACGAGTTCGGTTTGCCGCTGTTGTGCGACGTAGAGTCCCTGCAACTCGACGTGGTGACTGGCTTGCTGTGGGTCGGCGCGGACGCCGTCTTCGAGCATGCGGATCGCAGCAGCGGGACGCTTGACCCAGCGGTAGGCGTGCGAGGCCAGCCGGTATGGCTCGGGTCTCTTGCCGTCGAGTTGCAGCGCAAGGCTGACGTCCGTCAGGATCTCGCGGGCGATCCGTATGGGGCGTTCGCCGGGCTTGTCTTCGGCTTTCTCCTCGCCGCGTGCGTTGGCCAGTAGACGCAGTCGGGCGCGTGCGCGCATCACGAGTGGTTCGAAGGCTTCCGGTTTCCATCTCTTGATGTCGCCGTCCTCCGGCGGTTGCGTGCGGTCGATCGCGTGCGACGCGGCTTCGACGGCGTCGTCGGGCTTGCCCTGCTGGAGGTAGGCGGCAGCCAGTAGCGCCAAGGGGCGCGGTGAGTCGGCGAGTGTCTTGGCGGCGTTCTTCAGGCTGCTCTCGGCGTCGAGCAGGCAGCCACGAATCACGGTGCCGTCGCCGCCGCTGGCAGCCTGTCGCCGAGCGAAGTCGAGGTTCGCTTCTCCGAACATCAGGTCGAAGCGGCCGCGCGTGGCCTTGGTCAGCGCGTAACGATGCTTGAGCGCCTTGTCGAGGATGGTCAGCGCGCCTTCGGGATCGCCCCCGTCGAGGAGCAGGCGTCCTTCGACCAGAGCCCCCTCTGCGATCGCCTCCCGATCAACGGTGGGTCCGTTGTCACCGTCAGGATTCGCCGCGCAAGAGGCCACGACCGCAACGAGAAGGGGAACGAGAAGGGGAACGAGAATGCGGACGCGACGGAAGCGGATCCCGACTGCTTCGGGAACGTAGCAATAGTGCATCGACCGAGTGCCTCTCCTGGGTGCTCTGCCGGGGGTTAGGGCCAGCTCTTGCGGATGGACTGCAAGTGCCGGGCCAGTGTAGCGAGGCCACGATCGGCCGGTGACGTCCATCCGCGCGGGATGCCGGGCGTCATCACGCGACGCCAAGGGGGCTGGGCGGCTGACCGGGCCCTTCGCAGGCGCACATCATGGGTCCCCCGTTTGCTTCCCTGCCCGTGATCGACGCTTCGACCCTCCGGTTTCCAGTGCGCTGCGACCGGGGCACGGAGCGGGTCACTGGGATCGGCGGTGGGCGCCTCACGACGAGCGCACAAGAAGTGCTCCGGAAGAACTCGATCGCTGCGGAACTGCCCTCCCCATAGGCGGCACCCGGGTCTGGCGTTGCCGCAGGGAACATCGCGTTGAGGAAAGCCTCAAGCGATCTCGCGCGCCACACCGACGAGTTGGATGACGCCTCTGGCGTCGGGCCACCCAAGTGAGGAGTTGCGCATGAACTGGTCGCCAGAAACGCTCGCCAAACCCGACACTTCCACGCTCGAGGAGATCTTCGATCTCAAGGACGAGGGGGACAAGGAAGTGCTCCGTGAGCTCTATCAGCAGCTCCTCGAAGACGGACCGCTGCATGTGGGCGAACTCGTGCACGCGATGCAGAAAGGCGAGCTGGACGAGGTCGACCGCATTTCGCACCGGCTGAAGTCGTCGTTTGGCAACCTCGGGTTCGTGGCCGCCTCGGCGCTGTGCAACGAGATCATGCGGAGCGCGCGGGCCGGCGAGCTGGACGAGGCCGAAGAGTTCGTGCAGCACCTCGAGGAAGCCGGAGAGGCGTTGGTTCGGGGCATCGCGACGTTCCTGACGACGCTGTAGCCGAGCGGCAGAGCAGGGCTCGTGCCCTCGGGGCACCCGCCTTGCGTCGAGCGCAACCACGATTGCCGTGCCGGTTTGGGTGATCTTGTGCCTGTCTCATGGTTCCTTCCTCGCTCCGGCGTCGATCGCGACGAGGGGTTTTTGGGTACTGGAGCGGGTGGGAAACGGCGTTGCGTTCCCTAATCTGGGGTCGCGGCGCGTACACTTGGTTTTCGAGGGAAGACTCGGCGCGGTTTCGGCGTCAAATCCCTCTCCGGCCTTACTACTACGAACGCTGCATGCGCATTTCCCTACCCCTGGCGCTTTCGCTCCTGCTCGCCGCCTCGTGTGACAACATCGGTCGGGTGTTCGACCCGGACAAGGGCGGCAACAAGCCGCCCTCGCCGCAGTCGTCGAACCGGCTCCCGCCGGCGGGTGGAATCACGAAGGCGACGCGACCGAAGACTCTGCTCGTGGTGCCGACCGGGGTTGGTTGGCCGCCGACGACTCCGATCGTCGTGCTGTTCGACCAGTCGATGAACTTCGATAGTATCAGCGAATCGAGCGGCGAGACCGCGACGCACCTGTTCGTGCGCGAGAAGGCAACGGGCAACCAAGCCTCGCCGCCGAGGCCGGTCACTGGCAGCTATACCCTGTTGCTTGCTGGCCGTCTGCTCGTGTTCCGGCCGTCGCAGCCGCTGATGCCCGGACAGACCTTCGAGATCTTCGCCGGCAAGGACGTGAGGGACATCGATCGACAGACGATCCAGCGCCAGGGCGTCATCGGCGAGTTCACGGCGGACGGCACAGCAGAGGCCGGCCTCAAGGTGGTCGCGAGCATCCCAAAGGACAACGACCGCGACTGGATCCGTGACGCGACTGCGTTTCTGGTGCTGAGCGGCCCGGTGGACCCGACGACCGTCACGAACGAGAGCTTCTTCGTGCAGGACAGCCAGCAGCAGAAGGTGGATGGGCAAATAGGCATGCCGGTCCGCAGCGGCAACCTGCCCGATCCGAGGCTGTTCTCCTTCGAACCGACCAATGTGTGGGAGTCGGGCGCGCGCTACGAGATTCACATCACCAAGGCCATCAAGGCCGGCGATATCGAACTCGACATCGGGCCGCGCAGTCCGCTGGCGACGTTTACGGCCGCGGCGCCGCTACCTGTCGAAGAGGTGAGTATCGGCAACCCGTCGCAGGGGTTTGCGAACGGAATCAACCTGCAGAACTTGCAGAACCTGTCGGTCGCCGTCGACGTGCCGACGGGCACCCTGGAGGGCGACACGCTGACCGTTCGTGTCTACGGCAACGATCCGGCGCAGACAGCGAGCGTGCTTGAGTTCGAAGAGGTCCAGGCGGCCGTTGCAGCGGCGGGCAAGGGTACGACCATGGTGTCTTTCGCCGGTAAGCTCGGCTCGGTCGGCGCGGCGCGCTTCAAGGACGGGGACATGTCGCTCGCGGCGTCGCTCGCGCGTGGCGCGCAGGACACTGGTTTCGTCGTCACGGAAGGCGTGACCCAGGACACCGTTCGACCGAGTCTGACGTCGCTCGGTCCGCCGCGCGTGTCGGACACACAGGTGGTGACCGATCTAAGTGCAGCGGCGATCTTCGGTCAGGCCAGCGAGGAGCTCGGCGACCTCAGCCTGACGATCGGTAGTGTGACGGTGAAGTTGTTCGGGTCTGGCCAGAGCGGTCGCTTCATGTCGTCTCCTTTCTTGTTGAGCAGGACGACGACGCCGACGGCATTCACGTTGTCGCTATTCGACCGTGGCGGCAACGGCGTCGCGGCGGCGACCAACGGTACGATCGTGCAGCGCGGCTTGCTGACCGGCAGCGTTGGCACGGGCACGCTGACCGTCGTCGCGTACGACGACGCGACGCTGCAGGCGATCTCCGGCGCGAAGGTGCTGATCGAGCCGGGGATGCCCGTGAAGCCGTCGGTGGGGCGGATGATCGCGACGACCAACGGATCCGGCACGGCGACCTTCACTGGTCTGACCGCCGGGAGCTACTCGATCACGCTTATCAAGACCGGCTATCACCTGGCTAGTGTCCTCGACACGCCGGCCGGCTTTGCTTCGCTACCGCTGCGTCCGCTGACTGGGGCGACGGCCAAGCTCAGTGGAACCGCACTGTTCTTACCGTCCGGCGGCTCCGTGGCTCGAGTGGGTTGCAGCTTGATCGATGAGGCGTCGCAGGACTCCTTCGTGCAGACCACACGGTCGGCGGCAACGCGGATCGACAACGTGTTGGTGCGACCGAATCGGCCGCTGCTAGTGACTGCCTTCTCCGGCCCGATGCCGCCGACAAGTAAGCCTGCTTTCTCAGGAAGTGCGACGACCCTCGGCGCGATCAGCGGGGCGCGTGGGCTCAACCGGCCGCCACCTGAGGCGTTGCCCGGCGACGGGGCCTACACCTTCGACATGATCATGCTGCCGTCGTTGAACACGTTCGTGAACTTCCGGACGACGTTGGCCTTCGACTTGAGTAGCGCGACGGGGCTCGACACCGCCAACCTGATCGGGCCGCCGAAAGTGTCAGTGCTCGCGAGTCTGTCGGGCTTTCCTGGCATGGCGTATTTCGGTCCGGGTTTCGCGACGGGCGCCGGCAATACATGGGCGCTCGACGGAAGCTACAGCCTGACGGCGACGCTCGACTTCACCGGGCTGGGACCTCTGTTGTGGGCCTCGGCGCAGGCGCAGGACAGCGGCGGCAACCTGACCCGCAACCGGGCGTTGTTCACCGACATCCTGGGGGGCACGGCGTTGCCACTGGCAGTCCCCGGCGGCATCCCGACCGTGACGGTGCCGACTGGCACGTTCACCGGCAGCCCGCTGGTCAAGGTGGCCGACAGGCTGACCAAGACGACGGTGGCCAGCGGGCTTGCCTTCCGTCGCCTGCGTGCCACCGATCCGAACGGCCGGATGTGGCACGTTCTCTACGAGGACAAGGACGCGGCGACTGGCACCGATGATGTGCAACTGCCGGACCTGGTCGGCAGCAGCGCTGTCGGCCTCGCCAACGGCACATGGTCGATCCGTGCCGAGGACTGGTTGATCCTCGCGCCCGGCTTGAGCGGGTCGGAAATAAGCCTCGAGGACATCCCGCGGTTGATGGTCAACCACGCGCGCAGCAAGTCGGCAGCTCACATCGTTCAGTGAGCTCGCGGGTTGTTCGCCGTGGGTGAGGCTACCTCGCGCGGCGAACCCAGTGTTCGGCGATGCCGCGAAGGTCCGGCGCCGCGTCGCCTGTCTCGCCGAAGTAGTGCTGCTCGACCTCTGTGATCGCCGTGCCGAGCTCGCTGCGGCGTTCGTCGGTGAAACCGTTGTTCTGTTCGATATCGCGAAGGAGGCCCAGGACGCTGAACGGAGTGATGTCGGACGGGAGGCGCAAGCTCGCGGCGTCTGGGCTGCTGTCAGGTCTACCGCGGCTTATCACCAGGAACGTGACGACGATGCCGATCACGAGCAACGGGATAGTGACCCACATCCACGGGAAGCCCGGTTCACCGTACTGCTCCTTCAGGTTCGCGACCCGTTGGGACGTGATGAGGTCGGCATCGGCGTACCGCTGATAGACCATCTTTGCGTCATCGATTCTGGTTGCCGCGAACTCGAACGTCGTTGGCCGCGCCGCGAGTCCTTCCTTGGCGGTCAGTGACACCATCCAGGTGCGTTCGGAGACGACTCGCCGCTGCGCATCGTCGAAGCTCGACACGGAGACACCTTGGTCCTCGACGTTCGAGATGTCGAACTCGGTGGGGCCGAGGTCGACGACGCTGTCGAGATCGGGGATGAGCCCGACCGCCTTCGCTTTGACCTCGAGGACGAGCTTGCCTTCTTCGGCGCGACGCTCGTCGAGCATCTGCGTGATTTCGAGCTTCTCGTACGGTCGCTCGTCGGGGTCCTTCGACGCGTCTATCGGCACGGCGGGTGTCACCACCGGCAGCACCGCGTAGCCGGTCGTATCAAGGAAGTCGAGGTCGATCTGCACCGGCGGGATCTTGTCGACTTCGGGGCCGCGCGCCTTCAGCAGGATGTAGGCATACGGAGTGACGCGCCAGCCCGCGTTCTCGGTCGCCTTGGAGTTCACGTCCGCGGCGTTGAAAGTCACCGACAGCACCTCGAAGTGCTCCTTGAGCGCCTTCGTCGCCGTCTCCTGGAACTTGTCGCGGTAGTTCTCGGTCGGTCGACCGTAGTTGTAAGAGAAGTAAGGAGTGTTGTTCTGGTTCTGCAGGTACTTCTTGAAGCCGCCGCTCTCGCGCTCGATCTCCTTCGTGTGGCGCAGGTTGATGTGCACCCCGAACGGTTTCTGGCCGACGAGGTCGTGACCGTCGATGACCGCATCGAGCTTCACTTCGGTGACGAGGTCTCCGTAGTACGCGTAGACTTTGCGCGCTTCGCTGGCGTGCGGATGGTCGCCGACGATCTCGAACGCCGCGCGCAGGTAGCGGAACTTGCACGCCGGGTTGACTGCGCTCAGACGCGTGAACAGCGTGTTGCAGAACTTGACGTAGTGGCGCTCGCGAATGGTGTCGGGCAGCGCGTCCATTGCTGCCTTGATCAGCTTGGTTTGATCGCGGTCAGGCTGATTCCCTTCCGAGACGAAACGCAAGTCGCACGCACCGAGCGTGGCGTAGAACCAGGTCTCGTACGGCTCGATCGTCTCGTCGTCGATCGGGCGGTCCGTAGCGCCCTTGCCGTAGCTCTCGGCTGCTGAGGCGAGGGCCGCCATGGCCGCTTTGCGGCGGCTCGAGAACTCCGAGTCGTTGCCGAGTTCCTGGCGATAGTTGTTGTGGTCGTGCGCGAGTGCCGCCTTGGCGACGTGAAGGGCCCAATGGTCCTCGTGCTGCAGGGCCATGTCCACGACGCCTTGCGCGATGGCGTAGCCCGCGGTGACCTCGCGTTCGATGTCCTTCTGCCGGCGATTGGTCTTCTTCTTCTTCTGTTCCGCAGGCTGTCGCCAGATGCCGCCCAGGTTGCTGCGCATCTTCTGCACGAGCTGGGCCATGGTCTTTGCGTCGAGCTTGGCGAGGCTGCCGAAGACCCTGGCGAACGCTGCCGGCTTGAAGACCTCGGCGGTGCTGTGGGCCGCCGTGAAGGCACTGACCACGAGCTTCTGGTCGACGGGCTCGATCGGCAGGTCGTTGATCTTGGCGACCCACTCGCCCAGCTCGCGCAGGTTGCGTTCCTGCTTCGAACGCGTCAGCGGGATCGCGTTGGCGCGCTGCTCGAAGCCGTAGATGAACATGTACGGGTTCGTGCGCGAGCTGTTGACGTTCGGGTTGTTGTTCCTGGCCCAGACGCGCAGAAACTCCTCGGCGAGTTCCTTGCCCTGCTTGGGGTGAGTCTTGGCGAGCGCCGCGATGTGTGGGAAGGCCTTCTTGCCCTCGCCGACCTTGAGATAGAGCTGCGCGACGATCATCGCGAAGCGCGGGCGCACGCTTGGCTCGATCGCGGCGATCCACGTGTCGCTCGGCCGCACCTTCAGCACGTCGCCTGGCTCGAGCGGGGTGACTTGCCCGCCGTAGCGCGTGTTGTGGTTGTAGTAGTACCAGTTGCCGTAGTAGTCGCGTTGCATCCGCGGGCCGAGCGACGTCGCGTTGGAGTTACCGTAGCAGTGGAGCGCTTCGACCAACCAGTTGGCGCCCAGCAAGTTGAGCGTCTCGCGCCACTTGCTGGCCAACTGCGGTGCCTTGGTGAGCAGTGCATCGACAGCGGTCTTCTGTAGCTCTAGGCCCTGGTGGCGGAACTTCTTGTCGCGCCCATGGGTGCGGAAGCCGCTGGCAGCCTGCCCACCGATCGTTGCCAGAATCTCCATGCCGCGCTCGGGGCGCGAGGAGAAGCTGTCAGCGAGCCACGTTGCACCGAGATCCTTACGGATCTTCGGCGCCAGCTCCACTGCGCGGCGCAAGGCCTCGGCCTTGTCCTTCTCGCCGATCGAGCCGACGGCGAGCGCGGACTGGGTCACGGTCCACGCCCGTTCGAGGTGCTTGGTCTTCTTGTCCTTGGCGTAGAGCGCCAGGTAGTGGCGGGACAACAAGTTCAACGCCTCGCGGTCATCGTTCGCGCTCGCCTGCTTCTCGTCGGGCAGGAACTTGCCGAGGTCGGCGTCGCGCTTGAGCGAGGCGAGCAGCAGGGCTGCCTGGCGGCGTGTGAACGTGCGTTTCCCGGGCGCCAGCTTTGCTTCCGCGGTGAGCTTGGCGAGCATCGCTTCGGCAGCGTGGCCCATGTCGAGGGCACGCTTCACGAGGGGCGTGAGTTTGGCGATGCCAGCGGCGTTGAGTGGTCTAGGCGTCGCAGCAGCGATGGCCCAAATGTCGTCGAACGACAGCGAGTTGCCCTCGCGCAGGTTGGGGGGGAGGCGTGTGCCGGGTCTGGGCGGTGGTAAGCGCAGCCCCTTGACCAGGTGGTCGTAGGCCTTGGGGCGGTCCTTGTCGGTGAAGTTCGCTCTCAGATAGGTCGCGACACGCTCCCATCGCCCCAGGGTCACGTCACGCTGGAGTCGGCGCAGCTCCCAGTCGATCTTGGCGTTCTCCCAGATCTTGTTCTTCTGCTCGCGCACCTTCTTCTTCGCCGCGACGGCCGGGTCGACCGGTGTTGGTGGCTTTCTTGCTGCGGTGGCAGGCTGCGCGCCTGGCTTCGGCTTCGGTCCACCGAACAGCTTGGCGAAGGCCGCCTTCTCGGCGGCTTTCTTCGCGGCCTCTGCGGCCTTCTTCCTGGCCGGTTCTTCGAGCCCGATCAGCTCGGCGTCGATGGCCGCGACATCGTGCGCGGCCTTCAGCACGGCCGGGTCCAGGTCCACAGGTCCGGCCTCCTTCGATGCCCATGCTTGCAGCATCGTCGACGGTCGCCGGTCGAACTTCACCTTGAGCAGCCTCTTGAGCCGTTCGCCTGGCTTCTTGGGTGCTTGTGCCGATGGCGCGGGGCTTCCGGTGCTGGTCCCTATCGGTGCGCCGCTGGTGTGGAACGGGCTAAGAACCCTCGTCGGAGCCTGCCCAGCAACCGCTGTGCACGGAGCCAGCACGAGAACGAGAGAAGCGAATCGCATCATCGGTTCCTTATGTCAGCAGACCGGGGCGTCAGGGCGCCGGCGCACGCAGGGGCTTCGATGGACCGTGCTCGCGGTTAGTGCAACAGGGGTGCCCCGTCCGGCACAGCGCGCTGCCCTCAGAGGGTCTCTACGAGCCGCCTCCGTCCGGGGGCGGACCTTTGTTCGCGCCGCGGCCATCCTTTTTCTTGCTCGTCTTCGGACCTTTGCGACCAGACCGGCCGCTGCAGCAACCCTGTCACTGGCTCGGCAGTGGCAGGCCTTGCAGGTCCTTCAAGTCCATGCGCGCCAGGCGAATCGCAGACTCGAGGTCCTCGGTGCTGCGCTTCGCGGCGGTCTTGTCGCCGTTCTTCTCCGCCTTCTCGGCAAGTAGACGATAGGACTGCCGCGCGGCCTCGATTTGCGGTTCCCACTTCTCGCGCGGCTGCCCCTCGAGGCGCATGAGCCACGTCAGGTAGTACTGCGCATTGGCGAGTGTCTCGCGTGCTTCATCGAGCACCTTCTTGTCGCTGCCCGGGTCCGTGGCCAACTCGTCGACGAGTTGCAGCAGGTCGGCGTGCGCTTGCGGCAGCTTGCTCGACAGCATCTGTGCCTTGTCCCGCTCGAGGCGAATGCGTCGTGCCTCCTTGAGGTGCGTCTTCGGCAGCAGCTTGAGGGCATCCTCGAAGCGCTCGATGGCGGTTGCCCAGTCCTCCGCCGCGACCCACTGCTGCGCCTCGCGCAGAGCGGCTGCGGCGTCATCGAGCGCCATCTTGTCTTGGCCTGGGCCCTCGTGATAGGTCCAAGCAGCGACTGGCACCACCAGCCAGATACAGAGGATCAATCGTCTCATGAGCAACTCCTGTCCGAAGTCCAGACATCATCTTATCGTGCAGCGGTTCGTTCGTGCCCCACCCCTGTGCCGGACTTTGTGACGGATTTGCCTGCGTCGTATTCCCCGGTGTGAGAAGCGTTTGCGGCGAGCTGGGTGATGGGTCGTGCTCCGGGCCGCCACAGCGTGCCGAAGTAGTGCAAGAGGATCGGCAAGATCGCCAGGAAGGCAGCTCCGGCCACGAGGCAAATGAGGGCGTATTCGCGCCGTGTCAGCTTCTCGAGCTTCGATTTGCCAGCCTCGTTCGACAGCCCGCGGATCGTCGCCGTCGCGATGTGCTTCTTGTTGCTGTTGTGGAACTCGCCCCCGAGCCGTGCTGCGATCTGGCGCAGCGTCGACACGTCTTGGCGTGACTGCCTACCATCGATGAACTTCCCCGCTAGTGGGTCGCCGACGCCGACCACGAGCACACTCTCGATCGATGGCGGTAGCTTCGGCATGCCAGTCGATGGCACCGTGTCGCCATCGCTCACGACCACCAGCACGGTGCTCCTGGCTTCCCACGCCTTGGCCGTCAGGCAGGCCGCCTTGATGCCGTCGAACAACTTGGTCTTGCCGACGCGGAACGCGTATTCCATCGGCAGGTCGGTCAGGATGTTGCGCACCCCCTCGGCGTCGGTCGTGTCGATGACGACGGGCTTGGCGCCGTTGTAAGTCGCGATGACCGAGACCTTGTAGCGGTTGATCATGATGCGGGCGAACAACGAGTCGAGCACGTCGCGAGCCCGTTGCTTGCGCGTTTGTTTACCTTCCAGGCCTGCGTCCTTCAGACGCATGCTCGGCGAGACATCCAGCACGAGAATCAGATGGCGAGGTCGGTTGTTCGCCGAACCTTCGAGGGTGTGGATGCGGGGCTCCTCGTGGATCAGGGTCAGGAGACCCCACGTCACGGCACCGAAGGCCGCGGCACGCAGGAGTGGCATGCCCCGTACCCAGGGCGCCGGACGCATGCGTGGACCGAACGCCAACCGTGCAATGCGCCCGCAGCGGCGTGCGTGCAGCACTTCACCGAGGAGCGCCAGCAGCACGGCTCCGATCGCGGAGATCTCGATTACCACGGCGTATGCCTCAAACCCAGCTGCACGAGCCCATAGATCGCCAGCAGGATCAACGCGGTCCAGCAGTACGGGATGAAGTCGTCGACCTGGTCAGCGGTACCCTTCTCGATCTTGGTGACCTGCATCTCGTCGATGTGTTTGAAGACCCCCTCTAGCGCGTTCGTGTCACCGGGGTTGAACGCTTCGCCGCCGGTCGCGGTCGTGATGTTGACGACTTCGCCGGGGACCTCGTTCTCGGCGATGTGCACGCCATGGACGACGATGTTGTCCTTCTTCAGCTTGCGCGCGATCTCCATGTCGCGGCCGCCGTCGAGGTCCGAGCTGGCGCCATCGGAGACGAGGACGATCATGCGGTCGCCCTCCTCGCGGCTGACCAACACGTCATGGCAGGCGAGCAGCGCCTTGCCGATCTGTGTGCCGGCGCCAAAGCCTGTCGGCAGCTGCCGTTTCGGGTGCATGAACGGGGGCGAGCAACGGAACGCCGACACGTCGTTTGTCAGTGGTACCCAGTGCAGCACCGCATCGCTGAAGAAGGTCAGCCCGAACGCGTCTCCCTTGCGGTAGTCGAGGAAGGAGTTGACCGCATTCATGGCGGCGTCGTAGCGCGTGCCTTCGCCGAACCCCGCGGTCATGCTGCCCGAGATATCGAGGCAGAACTCGATGTTGGTCATCGAACGCTTGGCCTTTGGAGCGGCGAGCTTCTGTGGGCCCGCCAGCAGCAGCACGGCGATGACCAGCACGGGGACCGGCAGCGTTTCGCCGATTCGGATGAAGGCGTGGGGCAGCCGGCCGGCTCCGGGGCGACCGTGGTCGATCGGCAACACGAGGCGCGCGCCCCGCCGGCGCCAGATCCACACGCCGATTGCCAGCGGCACGACCAGAAACATGAGCACCCACGGATGGCCGAACATCAGGCCGTTTCCGCTGCAGGCGCGTTGCGGTACGGCTCGAGCAGCGCGTTCACGTCGAGGTCGCCGCGTGGCCGGGGGTGATGCAACCACTCTTCCAGCTGTCGCAGCAGCGGGCCCGCGTCCGCGTGCTTGCGCAGCTCGGCGAGTGCCTCGCCCGGCTTGCGGTCGCCCAACCCGGCCCGGCGGCGCCAATAGGTCAGGAGCAAGCGCTCGAGTTCGGCCTTGCCGGCGGCGTCGAGCTTGCCCCGCTGCGCGGCCTCGACCATGGGTTGCAGGCGGTCGGCGAGCGTCACGGGTTTGACCATGGTGGCAGCTTCGAGCGAACGTCGCCGGTGACCGACGAACAGGATCGCAAAGAGGCCGAGCACCCAGAGCACTCCGCCCGCGATCATCCAGCCGCGGTAGCCGCCCAGTGACGGGGGCTCGGTCGGCACGAGGTTGTTCGGCTGGAACTGCCCCGGTGGCAGCACCGGCTTGATGTTCACCGGGATCTGCGGCAAGTCCGTCATCGACGAGCCGTCCTTGCGCGTCAGGTAGTCGCGTAGGTCGAAGAGCCCCGGCTCGAGCGCGTAGTACTCGAGGTCGTAACGGAACAGCGAACCGTGTGGGTAGGTGGCCAGGACGCGCAGGACCACCGGCACGTTCGGATCGTCGATCGGTTTCGCGACGAGTTTGGTCCCCGCCAGGATCAGCTGCGTGATCTGCGCCCGCATGCCGACGGTGACGGTCTGTTCAGTTTGGTATCTGGCCCCCAGGGGGCTACACAGGATGGTAGCGAGTGCCAGGATTGCGCAGAGGCTCATCGAGCACCCCTTCCGAAGAGGTTGCGGCTCACGAAGTAGTGGCGCAGCTTGTGGGCGAAGGGCTCGTCGGTGCGAATCACCAGGTGATCGATGCCGCCGCGGCGCAGGCCTGTCTCTAGTGCATCCTGATCGAGCCACACCTGTCGGCCGAGCGAAACGAACTCCTTGCCGGTCTCGGCTTCCGTCGCGCGCAGGAAGCCCGCGCCACGCACGCCAAGTTCAGCAGGGTCCATGAGCTGCAGCGCTACGATGTCGTGCGCCTGACCGAGTAGCTTGAGCGCGTCGACCGCCGTGTCGTCGTGCATGTCCGACAGCACGATCACGAGGCAGCGACTCTTGAGGCTCGGCGTGAGCTGCGCCACGCGTCGAGCGAGGTTCGTCCCCTCGTCGTAGCGGAAACGTCGCAGCTGTAGCAGCCACTGCATGATCATGAGCTTCGACAGGTTGGGCTCGACGCGTAGTTCTCGGTCGCCGACTGCGACGATGCCGACCGGGCTGATGCGGTCGAGGCAGGCGAAGGCGAGCCCGCCAGCAATGTGCACCGCCGTCGCGTACTTGCTGCGCTTGGTGGAGCTGATGGTCATCGACGCCGAGGTGTCGATCAGCAGGTAGCACGGAATGCGCTTCGGTGCTTCGTGTTCCTTGACGTGGACCTTGGCCGTGCGCGCCGTCACGCGCCAATCGATCGTCCGGATCGGGTCACCGTAGTGATAGATCCGCGACTGCACGTACTCGATGCCCGAACCGAGGAAGCGAGAGGAGTCGCTGCCGTAGCTCAACGTGTCGGCCAGCCGGCGAACCGCGATGAAGAACTGCCGCGAGTCCAGCGTGTCGATCTGCTTGAGTTGGTGCTCTTGACGCATCGCGTCGAGCCTCCTGGTTACCGGCCGCCTACTTCGCCGAGGATCTCCTCGAGCACGCCGGCTCCGGTCACCCCGTCGGCCAGGGCTTCATAGCTGAGCCGTGTGCGGTGCAGGATGATATCTTCGGCCAGGGCGAACAGGTCCTCCGGGACGACGTAGTCGCGCTCATGGATCAGAGCCCGTGCACGCGATGCGTTCAGGAGGGCGATCCCGGCGCGCGGGCTGCAACCGAGTTCGAGGCTCGGATGACGACGCGTGCGGTTCACGATCTCGACGGTGTGTTCCATGAAGGTCTCGCTGACGTGGATCTGCTGCACCTGTTCCATGACCTCGGCCAAGTCCTCGGTCGTGCCGACCGGTTCGTCCTTGATCACGTCGAACTCGGTGCGCGCGAGCGCTCCCTTGCCCTCGCGCCTGACGCCTAGTCTCGCGTTGCGCCTGAGCACTTCCTTCTCCTGCTCGGGTGGCAGGTAGTCGAGCCGGTGCAGCATCATGAAGCGATCGAGTTGTGCTTCGGGTAGTTCGAAGGTGCCGCTCTGCTCGACCGGGTTCTGGGTCGCGATGACGAGGAAGGGAGCAGGTAGCGTGTGACTCACGTTGCCGATCGTGACCTTGCGTTCCTGCATCGCCTCGAGCAACGCGCTCTGCACCTTGGGCGCTGCACGGTTGATCTCGTCGGCGAGCAGAAGGTTGGTGAAGATTGGGCCGCGGTGCGTGCGGAACTCGTGGGTCTTCTGGTCGAGGATCTCGGAACCGAGGATGTCGGATGGCAGCAGGTCGATCGTGAACTGGATACGCGAAAAGGACAGGTCGATCGTCTTGGAAATTGCTGCCACGAGCAGCGTCTTGGCGATCCCGGGGACGCCTTGCAGCAGTAGGTGTCCGCTCGTCAGCAGGGCGATAAGCACCCGCTCGACGACCACCTCCTGACCAACGACGACCTCGCCGACACGGTCGCGGATGGCGTTGATGAACTTGCTGCTCGCTTCGAACCCCGTAGTCGTGTCCGGCACTTCGGTTCCTATTGCCATGGTTTGTGGGACCCCTCCTCGGGTCCGGTCGTGGTGGGTCTTCCCCGGATGGGCGTGGGGGCGACGTATCGAGTATAGGCGTAGGGCACCAGTGCGGACGAGTTCCCGCAGGACGCTACAGCGGCGCGATTATTCCCTTTCGACTCGGTAGAGGTGGGTCCTGGTACGCAGGATGAATGCGTCGCCGACGACGGCGGCCGAGGCCATGAAGCCGTCATCGAGCCGATTCACCGCCAGCTCCTTGGGCTCTTTGCCGGCCGCGAGCACCGTCGTGCCGCCGTCTCGATCAAAGAAATACAGCCTGCCGGCTGCATAGATCGGTGACGCGCAGTGGCGCCCGTCGATCCGCTTGTGCCACACGCGCTCACCCGTCTTGGCGTCGAGACAGGAAGCGATGCCCGAGTCGTTGACCATGTAGACGTGACCGTCGACGAACAGGGGCGAAGGCATGGTCGGAACGTTGCGTTTGTAGGACCAGACGATGGCGTCATCGGTCACGTCGCCGCTGCCACCCGGGCGGACGGCGAACAACTGCGGCCGCATGAAGCCTGAGTTCAAGAACACCAAGCCGTTCCCGGCCACCGGCCGCGAGGACATCGAGAAGCCGCCCGTGCGGACCTTCCACACTTCCTTGCCCGTCGCCGGGTCATAGGCCGCCGTCTCGACTGCGCCCGAGCTGATCAGCGTTGGGTTGCCCGCGACGTCGATGACGATGGGCGTCGAGTAGGCCTTGCGTTGGTCCGCGATGTGGTTCTCCCTGAACCTGGTCGAGCGGGGCCGTTTCCACCGCGTCTTGCCCGTCTTCTTGTCGAGCGCGATGACGTATTGCACGTCGCCGCCGTCCATGTGCACGATCAAGAGGTCGCGCCAGAGCACCGGTGACGACCCCGGTCCTTCCATGTGGTCGCAGTGGATGTCGCGCCGCTCCCAGATCGTCTCACCATTGTTTGTATCGAGGCATGCCGTGCCGTAGGTGCCGAAGTGTACGTAGACGCGGCCAGCTTCGATGACCGGTGAGGGCGAGGCGTAGCTGTTCAAGGAGTTGCAGTTCTCGGGCTCTTCGACGATGAAGAGCGTGCGCTCGACGATCTTCTTGCCGGACTCGAGGTCACACGCGACGACGAGCAAGCGTCGGCCGCGCTCGGTCGCCGAGGTGATCCAGACGCGTCCATCGAAGACGACGGGCGATGACCAGCCGCGGCCCACGATTGGAGTCTTCCAGCGCACGTTCTTCTCCTCGCTCCAGCGCAGCGGCAGGCTGGCGCTGGCTGCGTGGCCGTCCCACGTCGTGCCACGAAAGTCGGGCCAAGTGTCGGCCTTGGCTGCCGCTTGTTGCGACCAGAGCGGGATGGCGACAAGGGTGGCGACCGTCACGGCAGGGAGGACTACGAAACGCATCGGGCGTATCGTATCGCATGACCACTTCCGGGCCTTCGGAGCCAACAAGGACTCTCCAACCGATCCCGGGCGGCTACCACAGCGTGGCTACCACAGCGTCACGGCCTGTCTCGTGGCCGAGGAGGCAGGGGCCCTGTTCGGCTTCGCCCAGACTGCCTTCGGTGCCACGGTGAAGGAGTGCATGCGGGCCCCGGACGGGCGGGTCAGGCACGCCGAGTTCGTGATCGGCGGCTCATCGATCGAGGAACCCGACGTAACGTTCTGTGGCGACAAGACGGCCGCCGTCCGGGATCCGCAGGGCAAGAGGTGGTGGATCGCAACGCACGTCCAGGACGTCCCGCCCGAGGAGGTCGAACGTCGGGCGGCCGCTGTCCACGGCGCATGGCCCAAGCGCTGGAGTTCCCCCGGTCCGCTCGCTAGGCTCGCTGGCACAAGGGAGGGAACCAGATGAAGCGCTTCGCCAGCTTCGGGGTCGTGGGCAGTCTCGTAGTCCTTGCGGCTTGCCAGATGCCGCGCCGCTCCAGCGCCGTGCTTGAGTACACGGTCTTCGAGCCCGGGCCGAGTTCCGCGCCGTTGTGGATCGATGACGTCATCGTCTGGCCGGCGCAACAGAACGGGACGCGGCTGACGCCGCCGCTTCTCGAACTGTTCAGCACGCGGTTGCACCGGGGGATGCGCGATCGCCAGTACTCGGTGATCGCCCGACCCTTGGTGCGCAGCCTTGCCGACCAGCTTGGCGCTGCCGAGGCCGGCGCTCAATCGGCGCTGCAGAGCACCAAGGCCGATGGGGTGCTGGTGGTCCGTTTCACGCGGTGGGACGAGGCTGGGCTCCTGAGCCTCGGCCGGGTGCGGGCCGAGGGCACTCTCAAGCTGCTGGGCCCGGAGGGTCGAGTACGCTGGCAGGGTCGGATCCGCTGCGACAAGGTCCTCGTCGAGGGTCCGGGAGCCCCGCGGGACCTCGCCGAGCGGCGGGCAGTGGCGGTCGAACGCCTCGCCGAACTGCTCGCAGCCCGTCTGCCCCCGCACCGGGTTTAGGCGCAGCCCTTGTCCCGGGCAGGGCGCCGAACTAGGATCTTTCGCTTCAAATTGACGTTTCCCGGCTCGACCCCGGCCTCGGAGTCCCCCAGAGAATCAATCGGGGAGCATCTGAACCGGCGGTGACACGAAGAGGAAGACATGGCACTAACGCCGGAAGAGAAGACCAAGCTCATTGAAGAGTTCCGCGCCAAAGAGGGCGACACTGGCGGGACCGCGGTTCAGATCGCGATCCTGTCCCAGGATGTTCGCCGGCTAACGGAGCACCTGACGAAGCACAAGAAGGACTTTCACACGAGGCGGGGCCTGATGAAGAAGGTCGGCCGCCGTAACCGTTTGCTCCGCTACCTGAAGCGCAAGGACGCGAAGTCCTACGGCGAGCTGATCAAGAGGCTCGAACTTCGTGGCTGAGCAACAAGCTGACAAGTTGAGAAGACGCTGAAGAGGGAGTCCGGGAGTGGCCCGGGCTCGACAAGCAAGACACACCCGATCGTCTCCGTCCGCACGGCGGGCGGAGTTGCGGGGAACGAGGCTCCACGTGTGGAGGCGTTCCCGCGGGTGCCCTGGACCAGCCGGCAAAGCCGGCGACACATGGCGCTCGTTGAAGCGGTTGGTGGTGATGAACCAGACTGACAAGAAAGAGTACTAACGTGAAGCACACTCGCATCGAAAGCGAGGTCGCGGGTCGACGCCTGGTCCTGGAGACCGGCAAGCTCGCCAAACAGGCCGATGGAGCCATTGTCGTTACCTACGGGGAGACTGTGGTGCTCGTTTGCGCGCAGAGCGATACGCCGCGAGCGGGGATCGACTTCTTCCCCCTGACCGTCGACTATCGAGAAAAGACCTACGCTGCAGGCAAGTTCCCAGGCGGCTTTTTCAAGCGCGAGGCGCGCCCGACGCAGAAGGAAATTCTGACCTGCCGGGTCATCGATCGCGCGTTGCGGCCGATGTTCCCCGACGGCTACCGCGAAGACCTCCAGGTCATGGCCACGGTGCTGTCGTTCGATGGTGAGAACGATCCCGACATCGCCGCGATGATCGGTGCGTTCGCCGCCGTGAACGTGAGCCCGATCCCGTTCTCGGGGCCGATGGGCGCCTGCCGGGTCGGCTACGTTGACGGCAAGTTCGTCATCAACCCTACCTGCTCCCAGATCAACTCGGGCGAGTCCTCGCTCAACCTGACTCTCGCCGCGACCAAGGACGCGGTCACGATGGTCGAGGCCGGCGCGACTGGTCTCGATGAGGCGACGATCATCGAGGCCCTCGAAAAGGGCCACGAGGCCTGCGCCGAGATCTGTGCCCTCATTACCAAGCTGATGAAGGATGTCGGCAAGAAGAAGAAGGACTTCGATCCGCCGGTCGTGCACGACGCGATCGACAAAGAGGTCAAGAAGAACTTCAACAAGAAGATCGCCGCCGCCGTCACGAGCAAGGGCGACAAGCACGAGCGCAAGGCCAACATCGACGTCGTCAGGCAGGAGGCGAAGGACTTCTACGCCAAGAAGTTCGCGGGGCTCGACGCCGACGAGGCTGCGCAGAAGTTCAAGTACGCGATGAAGCAGCTGGGCGCGCTCAAGGACGAGTCTGAGCGTGCAACGATCCTCAAGGGCAAGCGCACCGACGGTCGCAAGTCCGACGAGATCAGGCCGATCTGGACCGAGGTCCAAGTGTTGCCGCGGACGCACGGTTCCGCCGTGTTCACGCGCGGCGAGACGCAGGCATTGGTTGTCGCGACGCTCGGCACGATCGATGACGAGCAGATCATCGATGGGCTCGAGGACGAGGTGCGCAGGAAGTTCCTGATGCACTACAACTTCCCGCCGTTCAGCGTCGGTGAGACGCGTCCGATCCGCGGCCCGGGTCGACGTGAGATCGGTCACGGTGCTCTGGCAGAGCGGGCGATTCAGCCACAGTTGCCGGCCCCGGAGGAGTTCCCCTACACCATTCGACTCGTGTCCGAGATCCTCGAATCGAATGGTTCGAGTTCAATGGCTTCGGTCTGCGGGTCGACGCTCGCGCTCATGGACGCCGGCGTGCCGATCAAGCAACCCGTTGCCGGCATCGCGATGGGTCTCGTGAAGGAAGGCAACAAGATCGCCATCCTCTCCGACATCCAGGGCTCCGAGGACCACTGCGGCGACATGGACTTCAAGGTCGCCGGCACGCAAAAAGGCATCACTGCCCTGCAGATGGACATCAAGTGCAAGGGTTTGACGCGCGAACTGCTCGAACAAGCACTCGAACAGGCCAAGGTCGGTCGCCTGCACATCCTCAAGGAGATGCTCGCTTCCTTGCGTCGGCCGCGCACGGAGCTGTCGCGATTTGCGCCGCGTCTGATCCAGATCAAGATCGACCCGGAGAAGATTGGCGCGATCATCGGCCCAGGCGGCAAGATCATCCGCGGTCTGCAGGACGCGACGCGCACCAAGATCAACGTCACCGACGACGGGACCGTGACCGTCTCCGGCGTGCTCGCCGAGGGCGTTGACGAAGCCCTGCGTCAGATCGAGCTCATGACCAAGGAGCCCGAGGTCGGCGTGACCTACAAGGGCAAGGTCGTCTCGATCAAGGAGTTCGGCGCCTTCATCGAGATCCTGCCGGGCCAGGAGGGCCTGTGTCACGTCTCCGAACTCAGCGACGAGTTCCTTCGTTCGGTGACCGACGTCGTGCAAGTCGGTGACGAGATCGAAGTCAAGGTGCTCGACATCGACCCCTTGGGCAAGGTCAAGCTCTCGCGCAAGGCGCTGCTCGTCGGTAGCGGCAGTAGCGGCGGCGGCGGCGGCGCGCGTCCGCAGCGCAGCGAGGGAGACCGCGGCCGGGACCGAGGTCGGGGTCGTGACGAAGGTGAACGCCGCCCGCGTCCCCGGCGAGGCAGCGCAGACGAAGGTCGCGACGAGAGCGAGCGCCCTCCGCGTCCCCGGCGAGGCAGTGCAGACGAAGGTCGCGACGAGAGCGAGCGCCCTCCGCGTCCCCGGCGAGGCAGTGCAGACGAAGGTCGCGACGAGAGCGAGCGCC